>JAYUYQ010000223.1:0-24394 GCA_043752435.1 Betaproteobacteria bacterium | reverse complement strand
CACTTCATGCGTCACCGGCTGCAGGCGATCGCCGACATTCAATTGCGCCGTCATCATGCCCCCCATTTCTTGGCGATGTTGCCATGCGCGGCTTCCTTGCCGACTTCGCGCGCAAGGCCCACGAGCCGGCTTCGTTCGATCAAGCGACCGTCTTCATCGACCGCGGTTGCCTCGACAATCAGGTATGCATTACCGCGGCGGACGTACTTGTCGGCGATGCGTCCGGTAATCGTAATGCGCTTGTCCGCGACCGGCGGGTTGTAGTATTCGGAATCGTGCCCCATGTTGGGCACCCGCATCACGGCGGCGTACTTGCGGTAGAAGAGATTGGCCGGATGACGCGCAGCAACGGTGGGATAAGCCGCGAGCGGGTTGTCTACCACGCGCCGGTAGTCGGCGATCATCTGCGCCGTCAACACATACTCCAATGAACCCAAGTCGTCGCCGACGGGTATCGATTCCCACACCTTGCTGGTGGCTGCTTCTTCGCTCACAAATGTTCTCCTCGCAGAAAAAAACCCGCCGTTCGGGCGGACGCTGCCGCCCGCCGAGCCGACATGCAATCAACGCTTCGTTTGCAGCGCTTCCAACCGGTAGCGCAACCCGTTCTGCAAGTGAGCGCGCACGGCTTTTTCGGCCCGCTGGGGATTGCGCGCGCGCAACGCCTGCAGAATTTCACCGTGCTCTTCGACTGCGCTTTTGAGATCGGTGCGCGGGTTGATGGTGCGGCCGAGGCCGCGGAACAGCTCAATCTGGTGCTGCATGCCCTCGATCACGCGGATCAGGCGCGCGTTGTTCGAGGCATGGATGAACATGTTGTGAAAGTCGCGCCCGAGCCGCCGCCACTTGGCAGGATCTTCATGCCTCAGCGCGGGGCGGGCGCGGTAGCGGCTCAATTGTTCCTCGTGATGATCGAGGTCCTCGTCGGCGAGATGCGAACAGGCGAGGCGCGCGGCAAGCGGCTCCAATCCTTCACGCATCTCATAAATCTCGATCATGTCTTCAAGCGTGTACGACGCGACGAACGCCCCCTTGCCTTCGACCATGCGCACGAGGCCTTCGCGCTCGAGCCGGAATATCGTTTCCCTGATCGGGGTGCGGCTCACGCCCAGGCGCTCGGCGAGCGGGCGTTCCACCAAGGGCTCGCCGCCAGCCAGTTCGCCGTCGAGGATCATCAGCTTCAGCTTTTCGTAGAGGCCCGGACCCGCATTGGCGGGAACGATTTTGCGCGCGGCGACAGGTGACATGCATTCAGAATACCGGTGGTATACCAAAATGTCAACTGGTCTTATCCGCCCACTGCGGTAAAATGCGCCCCTCCCATAAACCGATCCCGCGGCTTTAACCACCAACAGCGAAATTGCTTTCATCATGGCGGAAGCGTCGCGTGTCACCGGTGAGTTGCGGCGGGCACTGCAGTCCGCTGGAAACTAATCGCGGATTACATTTAACTTATTGATTTTATTGATGTTTTTCAGGAGAGCAAAAATGACGCAATCTCTGAAATCGGCACTGGCCGGTTTGATCGTGGCAGTGCTGGCGCTACCGGTGTTGGTGCAGGCTGCGGAATGGGCGCCGACCAAACCGGTGCGGGTGATCGTGCCGTTCCCGCCGGGTGGCAGCAACGACATTGTCGGTCGCCTGGTCGCCAATGATCTGAGTCCGCTGCTCGGCCAGCAGGTGGTGATCGACAATCGCGGTGGCGCGGGCGGCATCATCGGCTCCGAAATCGCCGCGAATGCGCAGCCCGACGGACATACGTTGTTGATCGCTTCGGTGGCTTTTGCCTACAATCCCTCGATCTACAAGTCGCAGGTGCGTTTCAACCCGGAGAAGTCGTTTACGCCGATCGCGCTGATCGGCACCGGCCCCAGCGCGCTGACGGTGAACCCGAAGATGGCAGCGAAGACGACCAAGGATCTGATCGACATGGCGAAAGCCAAGCCGGGCTCGCTGAACTATGCGACCGCCGGCATCGGCAGCTTCCAGCATCTGAGCACCGAGCTGCTGAAATTGCAGGCGAAGATCAACATCGTTCACATCCCGTTCAAGGGTGGCGGCCCGGCGATGGCCGATGTGATTGCCGGCAACACGCAGATCACCATGGGCTCGCTGCTGCAGCTGGTGCCGCATATTCAGGGCAACCGGCTCCGGCTGCTCGCCGTCGGCAGCGCCAAGCGCAACGGCACCTTCCCCAACACGCCGACCGTCGCTGAAACCGTTCCCGGTTACGAGGCGAACAACTGGTGGGGCATCCTTGCGCCGGCTGGTGTTACGCCAGCGATGGTGCGCACGCTGGAGGCGGCGGTGGCGAAAGTGGTGAATACACCAGAAATGCAGAAGAAGTTCGATACGCAGGGTGCCGAGGTTGCGTACATGAATTCCGTGGCTTACGGCAAGTTCATCAAGACTGAAACGACCAAGTGGTCGAAGGTTGTCAAGGACGCTGGCATCAAGGACGAATAATCTGCCCAGGGCGACGTGCCTGCCGCCCTTTTTTTTCTGGAGACTCAAATGCCGCACGTCATACGCATACATCAAAACGGTGGTCCGGAGCAGATGCGCTGGGAGGAAGTCACCGTCGGAGATCCCGGCCCCGGCGAAGTCCGTGTCCGCAACACCGCAATCGGTCTGAACTACATCGATACCTATCATCGTTCCGGGCTCTATCCGATGCCGTTGCCGCTGGTGCTCGGCTCCGAGGGTGCGGGTGTGGTCGAAGCGGTCGGTCCCAGGGTCAAGGAGTTCAAGGTCGGTGATCGCGTGGCCTACGCGCAGCCGATAGGGGCCTATGCCGAAGTGTTGCTGCGCCCGGTGGCGCGACTGGTAAAAATCCCCGCCGGCATCAAGGATGAAACGGCGGCGGCGATGATGTTGAAAGGCATGACCGCCTGGTATCTGTGCCGGCGCACCTATCGCGTGAAAAAGGGCGACACCATCGTAGTCCAGGCTGCTGCGGGCGGCGTTGGCCAGATTCTCTGCCAGTGGGCGAAACACCTGGGCGCCACAGTGATCGGCACCGTAGGCAGTGATGAAAAGGTAGCGCTGGCCAAAAAAGCCGGCTGCAAACACGTGGTAGTGATGTCGCGTGAAAAACTGTCGGAACGCGTCAAGGCAATTACCAAGGGCCGCGGCGTGCCCGTGGTCTACGATGGCGTGGGTAAAGACACCTTCGTTGAATCACTGGATTGCCTGATGCCGCTGGGCTTGATGGCGAGTTTCGGCAATGCTTCGGGGGCAGTGGTGCCGGTCAACATTGGCATCCTGGCGCAGAAAGGTTCGCTGTTCCTGACGCGACCGACGCTGGTCAATTACACGGCGACGCGCGAAGACCTGCTGACGGCAGCACGCGACTTGTTCGCCGTGGTCAAAAAAGGCGCCGTGAAAATCGCCATCAACCAACGCTACCCGCTGCGCGAAGCGGCGCAGGCGCATCGTGATCTTGAAGCGCGCAAGACCACAGGTTCCACGGTGTTGCTGCCATAACTCAAGCCATGAACCTGCGGCGATGGACATGGATTGGGTTGCTGCTTGCAGCGGGTGTTGCCCAGGCTCAGGCTCCTGTTGAGGAGCGGGGTAATGCGCTGCAGCAGGGCCAGTACCGCGCCGGCGTCGCCTGGCGCGAACTGGAACAGGCGCGTTATGACGCAAAACTTGCGGAGCAGGATGTGTTGAATCTGCGCGATGCGCAAGCGGCTGCGCAGCAACAGGCTGACCTGCGCAAGCGCGAGCTGGAGGCCGCACAAAAAGCCTGGGATACCGCGCGCAGCAAACTGGCTGTGAGGCAGAAAACCTATGATCAGGCGGTCAGCGCCGTCGATGCCGTCCCGCGCGCCGCGCAGCAAGTCCCCTTGGGGGGCGCCGCGCAGCAAGTCCCCTTGGGGGGCGCCGCGCAGCAAGTCCCCTTGGGGGGCGCCGCGCCAGCAGCGCAACCCAAATAAATTAAAGCCGGCAGTTCAGGCGCGGCGGCTGCTGGCGCCGCCATCCACTGTGATGATGGTGCCGGTGGTGTATCCCGACAGCGGCGAACAGAGGAAAGCCACCAAAGCGCCGATCTCTTCGACGGTGGCCATGCGGCCGAACGGCGATTTACTGACTAATTCCTGCCAGCGGTCAGCATTTCCCAGTTCTTTGGTTGCACGTTCACGCAGCCGTTTCACTGCACGGTCGGTGGCAGTGCCACCGGGATTGATGCCGACCACCCGTATACCGAATTCCGGGCTTTCGGCGCCGAGGGCGCGGGTCATGGCCATCAGTGCAGCATTGCCCATGCTGCCGGCAATGTAACTGGCGACCGGCCGCTCGCCGGCGGCGCCGATCACGTTGACAATGACGCCGCTGCGCCGCTCGCGCATGCGCTGGTAGATTTCGCGGGTGATGTCGATGAAGCCGAAGACCTTGAGATCCCAGGATTGTTTCCATGTCGCATCGTCGAGCGTATCCAGTGTGCCCTGCGGAATGGCGCCGGCATTATTCACCAGAAAATCGACATCGCCGCATTCCCGCGCCAGCGCCACGGCGTTTGCGGTATTCGACAGATCCACTGCGTGGCAGCTGATTTCAACCGCATGGTCGCGCAGGATGCCGGCTTTTGCACTTTCCAGGTCGGTGGCACTGCGCGCCGCCAGATGCAAATGACATCCTTCCGCGGCCAGTAATTGTGCCGCACCCAGTCCGATACCGCGGGACCCCCCGGTGATTAGCGCGTTTTTCCCCTTTAATCCCAGTTTCATAGTGAATTTCCTCTGAATCGTCGTGATTTGGCGACGTTGGCGGGATGTTAACACTGCCAAAGTGCCGCTTCGTCAACCGGGATGCGACGCCGGCGTTATGGGCATACGACCCGAAAAAATTCGGGACGAATCGCGTGACAACGCGAACTACAAATTAAGAAACTGGAGAAACCATGAACAAATTGCTGACCACCCTGCTTGCTACCGTTTTTGCCGCGGTAACCTTCAACGCTGTTGCGCAGACTGCACCGGCGACCCCGGCAGCACCGGCTAAAGCCGATGCAGCGAAAGCAACCCCGGCGACGCCGGCCACTCCGGCAACGCCGGCCAAAGCCGACGCAGCGAAAGCGACCCCGGCCACTCCGGCAACGCCTGCTGCCAAGGCTGATGCGCCGAAGAAAGCCAAAGCTGACAAGCCGAAAAAAGCCAAAGCCGACGCACCGAAGAAAGCCAAGTCGGAAAAGTCGAAAAAAGCCAGCAAAGCTCCGAAAGCGGAAGCCGCCCCGGCGAAGTAAGCTTGTAACGCCGCCGCCGGTTTCGGCGGCACGCTACAATCAAGAAGGCAGGCGCATTGCGCCTGCCTTCTTTTTTTGTAGAACGGTGTCAGGTGGGTGCGAAAATTAGTATTTACTTTTTCAGATGTCTTCCGCAACAATTAAGATTTATTAATAAAATCAATGGACTACATAGACTCTCAAAGCGGCATTCATTATCCGTCCAAGGTCGCGAGATGGTGTGGTGACAGCGGCGCTTATCTGAATCTCGCGCCCGGCTCGGGCATGACGCGCGACGCAATTAACCCGCACGACCGTTCAGTGTGGCGTTATGCGCAGGCCATCGGCGTGGATGCGCAGAGCGCGGTGTCGCTGGGTGAAGGCGTCACGCCGTTGCTGAGTCGAGAGTGGCATGGCGTGCCGGTGCGTTTCAAGCTTGAATTCATGATGCCCACTGGTTCGTTCAAGGATCGCGGCATGACGGTGATGGTCAGCTACCTGAAAAGCCGCGGTATTGGCCATGTGCTGGAGGATTCATCGGGCAATGCCGGCGCGTCGTTGTCGGCTTATGCCGCGGTGGCGGGCATGCGCTGCCGGATCCTGGTGCCGGACACGGCGTCCTATCCCAAGATTGCGCAGATCGCCGCCTGTGGGGCCGATGTGGTGACGGTGCCGGGCACGCGCCAGGATGTCGCCGATGCGGCGCTCCGGATGAGCAGCGAGATTTTTTATGCCAGTCACAACTGGCAGCCGTTTTTTATCGAGGGTACCAAGACCCTGGCCTATGAGCTTTGGGAGGAACTTGGCTTCCGGGCGCCGGACAATGTGGTCACGCCGTTGGGCTATGGCAGCAACGTGCTCGGTCTCGATCGTGGTTTCGATGAATTGCTCCGCAACGGTGAAATCAAAAAACGGCCGCGTATTTTCGGCGTGCAGGCGGCAAATTGCGCGCCCTGTCATGCCGCTTGGCAGGCCGGTAGTGAATCACCGGTGCCGGTCGCCATCAGTCCGACCGTGGCCGAGGGCATCGCTTCATCTCAGCCGACGCGGCTGCGCGAGGTGGTTCAGGCAGTGCGTCGCAGCGAGGGCGCGATTGCCGCGGTCAGCGAAACGGAAATCATCGCCGCGCTGGGCGGGCTGGCTGCCATGGGGTTGTATGTGGAACCCACCTGCGCGGCCGTCGCGGCTGGATTGACGCAGTTGCTGGCGTGCGGCGCCATTCGCCGCGATGAAGAAACCATCGTGGTGCTGACCGGCAGCGGCTTGAAAAGCTCGGAGCGTATCGGCCAGTTGCTGAAACTGCAGCCGCGCACCTTGTAATGCGGCGGCGTCTGGTCGCATGTTGGACCTGTGCGCTGCCGTTCTTGACACTACGAATAGTGAGCGCATAGATTCAACCCCTTTTGTTTTCCCCCTGCACCATTGAGAGAGGCCTTTGCCGCCATGAAAATCACTGCCGTTAAAAGTTATGCCGTACATCCGGGCTGGCGCAAGAATCTCATTTTCGTCAAAGTTGAAACCGACGCCGGCATCCACGGCTGGGGCGAGTCGTATTCTCAATACGACCGTGACACTGCGGTGATGGCGCAGTTGCAGGCGCTGGGGCCCTATCTCGTCGGTCGCAGCCCGTTCGACATCAAACATTTTACCCAGTTTGCTTTCGATGACTACGCGGCGCGCCGTGGCTCGGTGGAATTGTTTTGCGCGATCAGCGGCATCGAGCAGGCAATGTGGGATATCGTCGGCAAGGCGACCCAGCAACCGGTGTATAACCTGCTCGGCGGCAAATACCGGGAGAAGATCCGCGTTTATGCCAACGGCTGGAGTTACGGCATGAAGGAGCCCGCAGATTACGCGCGTGCTGCGGAGAAGGTGGTGAGGCAGGGTTTTACCGCGATGAAATTTGATCCGTTGCCGTCGCCCTGGCGCAGCTGGATACCCAAGCAACACGAAAAGCGCGCGATCAGCGTGGTGAAGGCGATCCGTGATGCAGTTGGCCCCGATGTTGATCTGCTGATTGAGCAGCATCGGCGACTCGCGCCGATGCACGCCATTCGCCTTGACAAACAATTGGCCGAGTTTGACCTCTACTGGATGGAAGAATCCTGTCAGGCGGAATTCCCCGATGAGCTGGCGCAGATCCGCCGCGAAATCGGTGTGCCGGTGGTAATCGGCGAAGCGACGTATACCAAGACCGGGTTCCGGCCGCTGCTGGAAAAACGCTCAGCCGATATCCTCAATCCCGACGTCGCCTGCGTCGGCGGCATATTGGAGCTGAAGGAAATTGCCGCGATGGCCGAGTCGTTCCTGGTCGCGATGTCACCGCACAATTACAACTCAACGCTGGTGGCGCTGGCATCGACGGTGCATGCGTCGGCGACCATGCCCAACTTCATCATCACCGAATACTTCCTGCCCTTCGTCGATTTCTGTGACACGATTTCGCCGAACCAGCTGAAACCGAAAAACGGTTACATTGATTTGCCAACCGCCCCGGGACTGGGCATCGACGTCGATGAAGAAGCGCTGAAAAAACATCCGGCCAAGGTCTACCCGCAGCGCAAGCTACGCACCCCGGCCGATGAGGGGCCGTAAGCCTTTTTAAAATATCAATAAAATCAAATACTTATGTGAATTCCGTTGTTCAGGTTGCTTGAAAAACGGCATGGTTACCGTCTACCTTGATCGCGGTATTGAATGGGGCGCTGCGTTTGCGCAAGACCTCCAGCGTGGCCTGCTCTCCGGCCAGTTCGCAGAGTACCGTTTGATTGCGATCGTTGTGGCGCACGAATTCGAACGACGCTTGTTCGCAGGCGCTGCCGTTCAGCGTGACACGCGCGAGCATGCCCACCCAGTTGCCGTGTTTGATGCCGCCGTGTCCGGTGTGGAAGGAAAAACTGCCGAGGCCGTAAAACACCGGTTTGCCTTTGTAGATTTCCACCGGCAGCGAATAGTGCGGGCCGTGGCCGATGACGATATCGGCGCCGGCATCAATCACCGCGTGGGCGATTTCGGTCATGTAGTCGAGCACTTCTTCATGCAGCCCCCAGTGCTGGGATGCAACCAGCACGTCCACTTCCTTGCGCAATGCGGTGATTTCTGTCACGTACTCGGCAAGGTATTTGGGATCCGTCCAGGTCAGAATCAGCGGCGGCACGCCCGGGCGGTTGGATGGCGGCATTTCAGGACGGGTTTTGTGGAGAGGCAACTGGTAGGCGGTGTGGCCGCGCAGCGCGGCGACGCCGGGCGAATGTTCTCCCGCTTCGTGGTTGGTCGGCCAGTAAACGGAAGTGCGCTGCACGAAGCCGTAACGCACGCCGTTGCGGGTGATGATCACCGGTTTACGCGCCTGCGCGCGGTTGAGTCCGGCACCGGTGACGGGGATGCCGAGTTTTTCCAATTCACGCAGTGAGGACTGGATGGCTTCGGCGCCATAATTGACATTGTTGGCATTGCCGATGGCGTGATAACCGGCGAGCGTGAGGGCTTGTCCGGCGGCCGGGGCCGCATAAAAACCTTCTTCGGTCACCGATATTTCAGCGGAGGGCTGATACAGGCAGCATTCGAGGTTGCCGAACAACACATCCGCGCTGCGCAAAGTATCGACCACACGTGCGAACGGCAAAGCCGGATCGGGCACGTTCATCAGGTTGATGTCGCCTGTGAACATCATCAGCGTTCGGCTCATGCCGGTTTTTCTCCCCGGGAGTGAATTAAAGCGTGCCGCTTGCGCGGTGCGTGCGTGAATTGTTTATCGCTCAGGTGCGAACGGCGCGCAAGCGAGTGCCCATCTGGTGGCGACGGCGCGTGCTACAGGCACGTTTCGTGAAACAGAACACGAACGCAATGGCATCAAGCGTTTCGGTTTAGTTATTCTCATGTTTCCGACAATAAAATTTATATTGCGAAGCAGCATAAATCGCTTGACCCCCCGGGTGGGCATGGCAAAATAGGAACTGTGTTGGGTGTCTTTACAGATACCGGCACACATCCTCCAAAACCTCCTCCTTTGGTGGAACTTCAGCGCAACCCCTCGGGGTTGCGCTTTTTTTCGTGCTGTCGATGCGGCAACGCAGCATATTACTGGAAAATAACAAATAACGCGGTATCTTCCATCAACTGAACTTTCATGATGACCCGGCCGGCGGGCATGGTTGCGGCCAGACGGAGGCGGCTGGGTGCGTTACGGCATCAGCTTTTGCATGTTGTTGATCCGTAGCGGTTGCTGCTGATGGCTTAGCACGGCGGTGGTGGCGGACGAAGCGGTCAAAGTGCTTTGATATACTCGATTTGCAGCAACATTTTGCAACAACATTCCCGGAATAAATTTACCCTTGTCGTGAGGGTCACGTGCCGGGTTCATCGCAGATTCACACTCACCCTGCATGCGGCATCCCCTAACCTCCGATTTGCGCAATCGCGGGTTTATTGACTGCGGTCAAGGCTGCTGTTGCAGTCGCTGTAATAGATTTGGCGTCCCTGCGGAACCGGGGCGCTTTTTTAACGAGCGCTTTTCACGCGGATCAGAATAATGAAAATTCACGAATACCAGGCCAAAGAACTGCTGCGCAAATACGGTGTGCCCACGCCGCGCGGCATCCCCTGTTTCAGCGTTGATGAAGCCGTCAGCGCCGCCGCCAAGCTTGGCGGCAGCGTATGGGTCGTCAAGGCACAGATCCATGCCGGCGGTCGCGGCAAGGGCGGCGGCGTCAAGGTCGCCAAGTCGCCGGCTGAGGTGAAAACCTATGCCAGCAGCATTCTCGGCATGCAGCTGAAAACCCATCAAACCGGCCCCGAGGGTCAGAAAGTGCGGCGGCTGCTGATCGAGGAAGGTGCCGATATCAAGAAAGAACTCTACGTCGGCATGGTGATCGATCGCGGCACGCAACGCGTAGTGCTGATGGCCTCCAGCGAAGGTGGTATGGACATCGAGGAAGTCGCGGCGCATACCCCGGAAAAAATCCACAAGGTCGCGATTGACCCCATGAAGGGGCTGACCGATGCCGAGGCCGATGACGTGGCGGGAAAAATTGGTGTACCTGCAGCATCGTTGCCGCAAGCGCGGGCGCTGCTGCAGGCCTTGTACAAGGCCTTCGACGAAACCGATGCCTCACTGGCAGAAATCAATCCGTTGATCCTGACTGGCGACGGCAAGGTGGTTGCGCTGGATGCCAAGATTGATTTCGACGGCAATGCGCTGTTCCGCCATCCCGACTTGGTTGCGCTGCGTGACCTCGACGAAGAAGACCCGGCCGAAGTCGAAGCCTCCAAACACGACCTCAATTACATCCGGCTCGACGGTAACATCGGTTGCCTGGTCAACGGCGCCGGCCTCGCGATGGCGTCGATGGACATCATCAAGCTCTACGGCGGCAGCCCCGCCAATTTCCTCGACGTCGGCGGCAGCGCCACCGCGGAGAAGGTCACCGAAGCGTTCAAGATCATGCTGCGCAACCCGCAGCTGAAAGCGATCCTGGTCAACATTTTTGGCGGCATCATGAAATGCGATGTGATTGCGCAGGGGGTGGTGGCTGCGGCGCGTGAGGTCAGCCTCAGCGTGCCGCTGGTGGTGCGCCTCGAAGGCACCAACGTCGATCTCGGCAAGAAAATCCTTGTCGAATCGGGACTGCCGATCATTTCCGGCAACAACATGGCTGATGCCGCGCAGAAGGTCGTTGCTGCGGCGAAGGGGAACCACTGATGTCGATTCTGATTAACAAAGACAGCCGGGTGATGACCCAGGGCATCACCGGCAAGACCGGTCAGTTTCACACCAAGACCGGCAAGGAATACGCCAACGGCAAGAATTGCTACGTTGCCGGCGTGACGCCGAAAAAGGGTGGTCAGAGTTACGAGGGTATCCCCATATTCAATTCGGTGCGCGAAGCGAAAGACGCAACGGGGGCCAACGTTTCCGTGATCTACGTCCCCCCGCCCTATGCCGCCGCGGCCATCGAGGAAGCAGTCGATGCACAATTGGAACTGGTGATCTGCATCACCGAAGGCATACCGGTGCGTGACATGGTGCGCCTGAAGTACAAAATGGAGCAGAACAAGAGCAAAACCCTGCTGATCGGACCGAACTGCCCCGGCGTGATCACGCCTGACGAAATCAAGATCGGCATCATGCCCGGGCATATCCATAAAAAAGGCCCGATCGGCGTGGTGTCGCGCTCCGGCACGCTGACCTATGAGGCCGTCGGCCAGTTGATGGAAATCGGGCTGGGCCAGTCATCCTGCGTCGGTATCGGTGGCGATCCGGTGAACGGGCTAAAGCATATTGACGTGATGAAAATGTTCAACGATGACCCGCACACCGAAGCGGTGATCATGGTCGGCGAAATCGGCGGATCAAACGAAGAAGAATGCGCGCGCTGGATCAAAGCCAACATGAAAAAGCCGGTGGTCGGCTTCATCGCCGGCGTGACAGCGCCGGCGGGCAAACGCATGGGCCATGCCGGCGCAATCATTTCCGGCGGCAAGGGCACTGCGGAAGAAAAACTCGCGGTGATGGAAGAGTGTGGCATCAAGACCACCAAAAACCCCGCCGAAATGGGCAAGTTGCTGAAGTCGGTACTGAAATAAATCCGGCCGTGCAACCCGGCGGCGCGCGTCTACTGGTGCGTTGCTGTTAAGAGTTCCTGGGGCGATAAGCGAGGAGAAGAGATTTTGGAAGGTGGCATCGTGAAGCGCGGCAAACGGACACGCGGGGCCCTCAAGGGTCGCGCAGTGGATACGCGTGCGCTGGCGGAGGTGCAGACGCTGCTTGCCGAGGCGCACCGCGAGACCGGCGTGGATCCGCGCCGCCGCGATCTGCTGATCGAAAATCTGCACCGCATCCAGGATCATTACGGCCACATTGCCGCCGCACACATCGTCGCACTGGCGCGCGAAATGAAACTGGCGATGACCGAAGTCTATGAAGTCGCCACCTTCTATCACCACTTCGATGTGGTGAAGGAGGGCGACACGGCGCCGCCGGCATTGACGGTGCGCGTCTGCGATTCCCTGTCCTGCGAATTGTCCGGCGCGGGTGCGTTGATGACAGGTCTGAAAAAAGCGCTGAGCGATGGCGTGCGGGTGATTCCGGCGCCTTGCGTCGGCCGTTGTGAGCAGGCGCCGGTCGCTGTGGTTGGGCAGAATCCAGTGGCACAGGCAACGGTCGACAAGGTCAAGGCCTTAGTGGGGGCAAAGAAAACACAATGCGCCGTCGGCAAGTACGTGACCTATGCCGACTATCGCAAGCAGGGCGGTTATGTCATCCCGGCGGAATGCCTCGCCGGCAAACGCGACGCCGAAACCCTGTTCAAGACCATGGAAAATTCCAGCCTGCGCGGTCTGGGCGGCGCAGGTTTTCCGACGGGGCGCAAATGGCGCATCGTGCGCGGCGAAAAAGGCCCGCGGGTGATGGCGGTCAACATCGACGAGGGCGAACCCGGCACCTTCAAGGATCGCCATTACCTCGAGACCGATCCGCACCGTTTTCTCGAAGGCATGCTGATTGCAGCCTGGGCCGTGCAGGTGTCCGAGATCTATATTTATCTGCGTGATGAATACGCCGGGGTGCGTGCCATCCTCGAAAAAGAAATCAAGGCCTTGCAGGCCGATCCGCCGTGCCCGCTGCCGCCGATATTCCTGCGCCGTGGCGCAGGCGCTTACATCTGCGGTGAAGAATCCGCGATGATCGAATCGATCGAGGGCAAGCGCGGCATGCCGCGACTGCGCCCGCCCTATGTGGCGCAGGTCGGGTTGTTTGGTTACCCGACGCTCGAACACAACATGGAAACCCTGTACTGGGTGCGCGACATCCTGGAAAAGGGCGCCGACTGGTTTGCCGGCCATGGCCGCCACGGTCGCAAGGGCCTGCGTTCGTTTTCGGTGTCGGGCCGTGTGCAGAAGCCGGGCGTGCATCTCGCGCCGGCAGGCATCACGGTCAAGGAGTTGATCGCCGAATATTGTGGTGGCATGTTGCCGGGACATGCGTTCTACGGCTACCTGCCGGGTGGTGCGTCCGGTGGCATCCTGCCGGCATCGCTGGGTGACGTGCCGCTGGATTTCGATACGCTGCATCCCTACGGCTGTTTCATCGGTTCAGCAGCCGTGATCATTTTTTCGGACCAGGATCGGGCCCGTACTGCGGCCAGCAATGTGATGAAGTTTTTTGCCGAGGAATCCTGCGGCCAGTGCACGCCCTGTCGTGTCGGCACGGCGAAGGCGCTGCAGTTGATGGAGGCGCCGAGCTGGGATCAGGGTTTGCTCGAAGAGTTGTCGGCAGCGATGGCCGACGCCTCGATCTGCGGGTTGGGGCAGGCGGCGCCCAACCCGATCCGCACCGTAATGAAATATTTTCCCCAAGAGCTCAAGTGAGGCGCGAGCTTGATGCGCGCCACACGGAGGTAATGGTATGACTGCGATGAACAAGGATGAACTGGCGGCAATGCCGGTCGAGTTCAAGCTGAACGGCAAGGACGTGGTTGCTTACGCGTCCGAGACCATCATCCAGACCGCCAAGCGCCACGGCGTCGATATCCCGCATCTCTGCTACAAAGAGGGCATGCGCGCCGACGGCAACTGCCGCGCCTGCGTGGTTGAGGTCAAGGGCGAGCGGGTACTCGCCGCGTCCTGCTGCCGCAAGCCGGCGCCGGGCATGGAAGTCACTACTGACAATGCGCGCGCGCTGGCGTCGCAGAAAATGGTCTTGGAACTGCTGCTCTCCGACATGCCGGAGAAACGCCACACCCGCAATTCCGAGCTCGACCAGTGGGTGGCCAAACTCAAGGTCGGCAAGCCGCGCTTCAAGGCACGCCGCCAGCCGCAGGCGGACGTGTCGCATTACGGCATCGCGGTGAACCTCGATTCCTGCATCCAGTGCACGCGCTGTGTGCGCGCCTGCCGTGAAGAGCAGGTCAACGATGTTATTGGTTACGCCTTCCGCGGCGAGCATTCGTCCATCGTGTTTGATCTCGGTGATGCCATGGGCGAATCAACCTGTGTCGCCTGCGGCGAATGTGTGCAGGCTTGCCCGACCGGCGCGCTGATGCCGGCGCGCGAAGCGGGGCTGGTCAAACCCGACAAGCAGGTGCATTCGGTCTGTCCCTACTGCGGCGTCGGCTGCCAGCTGACGTACAACATCAAGGACAACAAGATTATTTCCGTGGACGGTCGCGATGGCCCGTCCAACCACGAGCGTCTGTGCGTCAAGGGCCGTTACGGATTCGACTACGTGCACCACAAGCAGAGGCTGACCAAGCCGCTGATCCGCAAGCCGGGCGCGCCCAAACATGCCGACTTCACGATGGATCCGGCAAATCCGCTGGAGTATTTCCGTGAGGCGACCTGGGAAGAGGCGCTGGATCTTGCTGCGAGCAAGCTGAAGGAAATTCGTGACCAGAGCGGAAAAAAAGGACTGGCCGGTTTCGGTTCGGCAAAAGGCAGCAACGAGGAAGCCTATCTGTTTCAGAAACTGGTGCGTACCGGTTTTGGATCAAATAATGTCGACCACTGCACGCGGCTGTGCCATGCCTCCAGTGTGGCGGCGCTGATGGAAGCGGTGAATTCCGGCGCGGTGTCGAACCAGATCAGCGACGTGGCAAATGCGGAAGTCATCTTCCTGATCGGTGCCAACCCGATCTCCAACCACCCGGTGGCGGCGACCTGGATCAAGAACGCCATCAAAAACGGCGCCAAGCTGATTTATGCCGATCCGCGGCGCTCGGAGCTGTCGCGCCATGCAGCGTATTCGCTGCAGTTCAAAGCCGACACCGACGTCGCACTGCTGAACGCGATGATGCATGTCATTGTCCACGAAGGCCTGGTCGATGAAGATTTCATCAAGTCGCGCACCATCGGCTACGAGGACCTGAAGAAAAACGTCGAAGGTTACAGTCCGGAAGCGATGGCGCCGGTGTGCGGTATCCCCGCCGAGACCATCAGGGAAGTGGCGCGAGCGTACGCGACCTCTAAAGCTTCGATGATCCTGTGGGGCATGGGCATCTCTCAGCACATTCACGGCACCGACAATGCGCGCTGCCTGATCGCGCTGTGCCTGATGACCGGTCAGATCGGCCGTCCAGGAACGGGACTGCATCCGCTGCGCGGCCAGAACAATGTGCAGGGTGCTTCCGACTCCGGTCTGATCCCGATGGTGTTTCCGGATTACCAGCGCGTCGACAATCCGCAGGCGCTGGCGCGTTTCGAGAAGCTGTGGGGCATGAAACTTGATCCGAAGCCCGGGTTGACCGTGGTGGAAATCATCCATGCCACGCTGCAGGGTGAGATCCGCGGCATGTATGTGATGGGCGAAAACCCGGCGATGTCGGATCCCGATGCACACCATGCGCGCGAAGCACTGGCGAAACTCGATTGCCTGGTGGTGCAGGAAATTTTTCTCACCGAGACCTGTTATTACGCCGACGTCATTTTCCCGGCGACCGCATGGCCGGAAAAAGACGGCACGGTGACCAATACCGATCGGATGGTGCAGATGGGCCGCAAGGCGCTGGACGCGCCGGGGGAGGCCAAGCCCGACCTGTGGATCATCCAGGAACTGGCGCGCCGGCTAGGACTCGATTGGAATTACAACGGTCCGAAGGACGTGTTCAACGAAATGCGCCAGGCGATGAATTCCATCGCCGGCATCACCTGGGAGCGGCTGGAAGCCGAGAGCTGCGTGACCTATCCCTGCGAGCAAGAAGGCGATCCGGGGCAACCTATTGTTTTTATTGATAAATTTCCAACAGCCACCGGCAGGGCGAAGTTTGTGCCGGCCGATGTGATCCCCGCCAACGAACGTCCGGATGGCGAGTTTCCGTTTGTGCTGATCACCGGCCGCCAGCTCGAACACTGGCATACCGGTGCGATGACGCGTCGTGCCGGTGTGCTCGACGCCATTGAACCGGAACCGACGGTGTCCATGCATCCGCTGGATCTCGACCAGATCGGCGCCCAGGGTGGTGATGTGATCACGGTGGAATCGCGGCGCGGCATCATTTCATTGTTTGCGCGTCCCGACGACGGCACCCCGCGCGGTGCGGTGTTCATCCCCTTCTGTTTTTACGAAGCAGCGGTGAATCTGCTGACCAATGCCGCGCTCGATCCGGTGGGCAAGATTCCCGAGTTCAAGTATTGCGCGGTGAAAGTCATGAAGGGCGGTGAGCTGACGCCGCGTTCCAGCTACGGCGGCGGGCAGGTGCTGGCGGAGCTGATGAAAACTTAACCGCGACATAACAGCAGGCAAAACAGCGCCCGTCCCGCGGGCGTTCATTGGATCACGTTCAGGAGAGGAGCAACATGGCACTGTCGGATATTGAAATTGCCCAAGCGGCGAAAATGGAGCGCATCGTCAAGATCGCGCAAAAGCTGGGCATCCCGGAAGAACACCTGGTGCCGTACGGCCACACCAAGGCCAAGGTGTCACTGGAGTATGTCGACAGCCTGAAAGACAAGAAAAACGGCAAGCTGATCCTCGTCACTGCGATCAGTCCGACGCCGGCCGGCGAAGGCAAGACCACGACCACGGTCGGCCTCGGCGACGCGCTGAACAAGATCGGCAAAAAAGCCATCATCTGCCTTCGCGAACCGTCCTTGGGTCCTGTATTCGGCATGAAGGGCGGTGCGGCCGGCGGCGGTTATGCGCAGATCGTGCCGATGGAAGACATCAACCTGCATTTCACCGGCGACTTCAATGCCATCGCGCTGGCTAACAACCTGCTGGCCGCGGCAATGGACAACCACATCCATCATGGCAATGAACTCGGCATCGACGTGCGCCGCATCACCTGGAAACGGGTGATGGATATGAATGATCGCGCGTTGCGCGACATCACGGTGTCGCTGGGCGGCCCGGGCAATGGTTATCCGCGTCAGGACGGCTTCGACATTGTTGTCGCTTCCGAAGTGATGGCGATTTTCTGCCTGGCCACTTCGCTGAAGGACCTGAAAACGCGTCTCGGCAACATCGTCGTTGCGTACACCCGCGACCTGAAACCGGTGCGCGCGAAGGACCTGAAAGTACACGGTGCGATGACCGTGCTGCTGAAAGACGCGCTGGCGCCGAATCTGGTGCAGACGCTGGAGAACAACGCAGCCTTTGTGCACGGCGGCCCCTTCGCCAACATCGCCCACGGCTGTAATACCGTGATTGCGACCCAGACCGCGCTGAAACTGGCTGATTACGTGGTGACCGAAGCCGGTTTTGGTGCCGATCTCGGCGCGGAGAAGTTCGTCGATATCAAGTGCCGCAAATCCGGTTTGAAGCCCGACGCCTGCGTGATCGTGGCCACTATCCGTGCCCTCAAGTTCCACGGCGGCGTCGACGTCAAGGAATTGAACAAGGAAAACCTCGTAGCGCTGGAAAAAGGCGTGGCCAACCTTGAGCGCCATGTCAAAAACGTGCGCGAGAACTACGGTCTGAAGTGCGTGGTGTCGATCAACCACTTCACCTTCGATACCGATGCCGAGATCGAGCTGCTGAAAAAGAAAATGGCGCCACACAATGTGCCGGTAATACTGGCTCGGCACTGGGCCGACGGCGGCGCGGGTGCGACCGAAGTGGCGAAAAAAGTGGTCGAACTGATCGACCAGGGCGAGAACCAGTTCAAGTTCGTCTACGACGAGAAGCTGCCGCTGTGGGACAAGATGAAAACCATCGCCACCAAGATTTACGGCGCGGCCGACATCACTGCCGACAACAAGGTGCGCGGCCAAATCAAGAAATTGCAGGAAGACGGTTACGGCGAATACCCGGTGTGCGTCGCAAAGACCCAGTATTCGTTCTCCACTGACCCCGGCCTGCGCGGGGCACCCTCGGGACACATGGTCAACATCCGCGAAGTGCGGCTGTCGGCTGGTGCCGAGTTCGTGGTGATGGTCTGCGGCGATGTCATGACCATGCCGGGCCTGCCTAAAATTGCTTCGGCGGAGAAGATCGACCTGACGGATGAAGGCAAGGTGGTCGGGCTGTTCTGATCGGCGCGCACCCGCTTCAGCGGCGCTGTTATTGACGCTGCAGAAGCCGGCATGGTAAAGAGTCGGGCGTAGAAGCGCGAGCGCGTGTTCCGGCTTGGGGAACTGTTCCGGGGCGCCGCTCAAAGGGGAGTAGCTACGGCGGCAACACTATAACAACGCCGCCGCGGCACGGCCGTCATCACGGGATACGGGATCCATCCGTTTTCCCCGGCCCTGCCGGCAAGGCATCGCAAGCGAGACCTTAGCCTGAACGACAGTGCGGCTGTTGCTTGTCACGCTGATCTATGAGGTAAAGGCCGAGCTGAGCTGCGCCGCAGGGCGCACCCGGCATCCGGTCCTGGTAGTTTTGGCAATCAGGCTAGGGGAGATGCATGCAACACCAGGCTCAAGTTCAGAATTGCGCGCGCAATGGGAGATTACCGCTATCGGTGATTTTGCCGGTTGGCGCATTGCTGGCCATTCATTCCGGACTGGCGGCCGCCGCCGAGTCACCTCAGGTGCTGGGCATACCCGTCGATTTCATCCTGTTTGCGCTGACGCTGCTCGGTGTTGCGCTGTTCCACAAATACACGTTGCAGGTGGCGCTGACCGGGTTGACGGTCATCATCCTCTACAAGCTGGGTTTTACCGGCTTCAAGACCGGCGATGGCCTGCCCGGCCTGTTCAGTCATCTGTTCCATGAATGGGTGATCATTACCAACCTGTTCGGCCTCCTGGTCGGGTTTGCGCTGTTGTCGAATCATTTCGAGAAAAGCCATCTGCCGCTGGTGCTGCCCAAATACCTACCGGACGACTGGAAGGGTGCGTTTGTACTGCTGGTGATGATTTTTGTGCTCTCCGGCTTTCTCGACAACATCGCTGCAGCCCTGATCGGCGGTACGCTGGCGGCCACACTGTTCAGGCGCAAGGTGCATATCGGATATCTGGCGGCGATTGTTGCGGCCTCCAATGCCGGTGGCGCCGGCAGCGTGGTGGGTGATACCACGACCACCATGATGTGGCTCGACGGGGTCGATCCGCGCGATGTGCTGCATGCCTACGTGGCTGCGGCCGCAGCGCTGCTGGTTCTCGGCATCCCGGCTGCACTGCTGCAGCAGAAGTATTCGCCGATCGCCAAGGATGAGGGACAACATGCGCCGGTGGACTGGGCGCGTGTTGCTATCGTTGCGCTGATCCTGGTCGCTGCGATTGCCACCAATGTTACGATCAACCTGCAGTTTAACCACCTGTCCCAGGTGTTCCCGTTCATCGGTGTCGCGGTATGGGTGGTGATCCTGGCCTGTGTGCCGTGGCGCAAGCCGCAATGGGATCTGGTGCCGGAGGCGGCCAAGGGCAGCATTTTCCTGCTGTCGCTGGTGCTCTGCGCCTCACTGATGCCAGTGGAAAAGCTGCCCCCGGCGTCCTGGCAGTCGGCCTTCGGCCTCGGCTTTATTTCCGCGGTGTTCGACAATATCCCGCTGACCGCACTGGCGCTGAAGCAGGGCGGTTATGACTGGGGAATGCTGGCCTATGCCGTGGGTTTCGGAGGTTCAATGATCTGGTTCGGCTCCAGCGCCGGTGTTGCGCTGTCCAATATGTACCCCGAAGCGCGTTCGGTCGGCCTGTGGCTGCGCCATGGCTGGTTTGTGCCGATTGCCTATGTGGTGGGATTTTTTGTGATGCTGGGCCTTGTGGGTTGGGAGCCGCACGAGCGGCATAAACCGGCGCCAGCGGGCAGCGCGATATCGGCGCCGGCGCAGCAAGCCCCGACAGTTACTGCACCAAAACCGTAAACCACTTTCGATAATTCACCAGAAGAGAAAATCCCATGGATGCAATGCAATGGCTGACGCTGATCGTGTTTGCAATGACGATCGTGGTGGTAATCACTAATGTGATTGACGGCACGCTGGCGGCACTGATCGGCGTCGGTGTGATGTGCTGGATCGGCATCATGACCGAGACCGATGCCTTCAAGTTCGTCGACTGGAATGTGATGGCGATCCTGGTCGGCATCTGGATCATCGCCGGGCATTTCGGCAAGTCGGGGGTGCCCAGCTGGCTGTCGATACAGGCGCTGAAACTGTCGGGCGGGCGCCCCGGCCTGCTGGTCATCATCCTGACCTTCCTCGCCGGTTTTATTTCGATGTTCGTCGACAACGTGGTCACCATCCTGATGATGGCGCCGGTCGCGCTGCCGCTGGCGCGTGCGCTGAAACTGTCCCCGGTGCCGGTGATCCTGATGATCGGTTTCGGCGCCAATTTCATGGGCACCGCGCTGATCATCGGCGACCTGCCGCCGCAGATGCTGCACAGCGTTGCCGGGGCCGAGTTTTACGATTTCATCTGGCAGTTCGGCCGGCCGTCGTCGTTCCCGATCCTGATGGTCACATTCATACTGACGCTGGGCGCAATGTGGGCCTACGGTTTTCGCGGCCACAAGCGTGTCACTGACTTCGGCAGCCTGGATGTCGAGGCCAAGATACCGAATCCGCTGTTTGCGACCATTGTCGTCGGCTGGTTCCTCGGCACCGTGGTGGCGATGTCGATGCGCGAACACATCGGCGTGCAACTCGGTTTCATTGCGATGACGGGTGCGATTTCACTGGTGCTGGTGCTGGCGCTGCTGGGTGACCGGGTCAAGGAAGCGTCGAATTTCGAGGAATGCATACAGTCGCTCGACTGGCGCGCGATATTTTTCTATATCGCTTTGTTCGCGCTGGTCGGTGGGCTCGAGAAAAGCCATATCCTTGACTTGCTGGCCGATCATCTCAAACCGATTTTCGTGGAAAACTATGCGCTGGGCGCGACGCTGCTCTATTGGATCACTGTGCCCATCGTCGGCATTGTCGAACACGACGCCTACATCCTGACTTTCCTGCGTACCATCAAGGACATGGGCGCGGCGGGCATTGAGCCCTGGCCACTGTACTGGATGCTGCTGTGGTCGGGCACACTGGGCAGCAACCTGACGGTGGCCGGCGCGCCGGCGCTGTATGTGGCGCTGACCCTTGGCGAAAAGGAAGAAGGGCGCAAGGTGTCTTTGCGCGAATTCCTGTCTTGGAGCATACCGTTTACGCTGGTGTGCTCTGTCATCTGTTATATCCTCGGCATGCTGATCTGGGTACTTCCGTACGCGAAATAAGTCCTTACGCGAAATAAGGTGATGAAAATGTATAAAAATATCCTGGTTCCCACCGATGGCTCCGCGCTGTCGCGTACTGCGATTGCCGCTGCCGTCAAACTCGCCAAATCAACCGGTGCCAAAGTGACCGCGTTCTACGCGGCGCCGCCGGCAACACCGCTGGTTTACGAAAACCTGCTGCCGGTGAGTTATGTCACCCCGGGCGAACATGCCGCCGCAATCAAAAAAGCGGTTGAGCGTCACCTTGGCGTCGCCGCAAAAGCGGCGAAAGCCGCGGGCGTGAAATGCAAACTGGTGCAAGTGACCAGCGATTTCCCGGCAGAAGCGATACTGACCGCGGCTAAAAAAGAAAAATGCGATCTGATTTTTATTGCATCCCACAGCCGTCGTGGTCTCGCGCGCATGCTGCTTGGCAGCGAGACGCAGAAAGTCATCGCCAACGCGAAAATCCCGGTGCTGGTGCATCGTTAGTCTTGGGGCGGGGCGCTAGACCCCGCTAGTTTCATAAGTATTTGATTTTAAAGTAATTATTTGTTTTTCTTGGCAAGCTTCGCGCCCTTCCCGAAGCCTTTGCCCACAGTAGCCGGCGGTTCCGGCAATCACCGCAGTGCAGCGCATCACCGAATCCCGGTAATGCGGATCCGGCAAGCGGACGCGCGCGGTCCGTCGCGACACTCCTGATGGCGACGGATATACTCGAATCTTGATTTTGGTCAATTCTTTCGCTGTGACAAATGCGAAAGAATGACTTGTTACGACGTTCCAACAAAGTTGGGCTGTGGCAATTGGCGCAGATAAAAAACTCGGCACCCGTCGTTCAATTGATATGGAGGAGCATCACATGGGTATCCAACGAGTATTATCACGAGGTTTGTTGTCGCTCGCCGCTTGCGGGCTGATCGCAGCATCCGCCCCTGCTGCAGCCTGGGAGCCGACCAAACCGGTTGAGTTCATTATTCCGGCGGGCACCGGTGGCGGCGCCGACCAAATGGCGCGCCTGATCCAGGGCATCGTCGCCAAACACAATCTGATGAAGCAGGCGCTGATTCCCGTCAACAAATCGGGCGGTGCCGGTGCGGAAGGATTCCTCGAGGTGAAAGCCGCGAAGGGCGACCCGCACAAGATCATCATCACGCTGTCGAATCTGTTCACGACGCCGATGGCGACCGGTGTGCCTTTCAACTGGAAGGAATTGACGCCCGTCGCGATGCTATCGCTGGACAACTTCGTGTTGTGGGTGAACTCGGAAGATCCTTACAAAACGCCCAAGGAATACCTGGACGCGGTGAAAAAGGGCGGCCCGAACACTTTCAAGATGGGCGGCACGGGTTCCAAGCAGGAAGACCAGATCATCACCGTGGCGATCGAGAAAGCAGCCGGTGTCAAGTTCACTTACATCCCGTTCAAGGGCGGCGGTGCAGTGGCGACCCAGCTGGTCGGCAAACACATCAATTCGAGTGTCAACAACCCGATTGAAGCGGTTGCGCAATGGCGCGCCGGTGCGCTGCGCGCGTTGTGCGTGTTTGACGATGAGCGTATGCCGTACAAAGACAAGATCACCCCAACCCAGGCCTGGGGCGACATTCCAACGTGCAGGGAAGCCGGGATCCCGATGGATTACGTGATGCTTCGAGGCGTTTTCATGCCGGCCGGCGTGGCCCCGGACGTGGTGGCTTTCTATGTCGACCTGTTCACCAAAGTGCGCGCGACTCCGGAATGGAAAAAATTCATGGAAGATGGCGCGTTCAACCAGACTTTCCTGACCGGAAAAGCCTATGTTGACTGGGTGGCCAAGGCGGAATCGCTGCACCGCGACCTGATGAAGGAAGCGGGTTTCCTCGCCAAGCCCTGATCATGGCCGTGTTGTCCCGACGGGCCTGTTGCCGGTTCGTCGGGTTCTTGCATCCCGCGGGGATGCGTCCGGTATTCAAGATTTTCCTTAAAGCGTTGGGTTGAATTGCATGGAAGACAAACAAGTTTCTGGTGAAGTGACGCCCTCCGGCATCTCGGTGCGGGCTGCAGAGATCGCAGTGGCCATATTTCTGCTGACCTTGGGCGGACTGGTCATGTACGACAGCGTCCGCTTGGGTTTTCGCTGGATGGGGGACGGACCCGAGGCGGGGTATTTCCCGTTTTACATCGCCGTGTTGATTTGCGTCTCCAGTCTGGGGGTTCTGGCCCAGGTGTTTTTCGGCAAGGGGCGCGGCGAGCACAAGGTGTTCGTCGAGCGGGAGCAGCTCAAGCTGGTGCTCTCGGTGCTGGTGCCGGCCGCGGTTTTTGTATTCGGCATCCAGATGATCGGCATTTATGTCGCGTCGGTGGCCTATATCGCGTTTTTCATGGTCTGGCTCGGCAAATACTCCTGGATCAAGAGCGTGCTGCTCGGCATCGCTGTCAGTGTCGCCACATTCATGATGTTCGAAATATGGTTCAAGGTGCCGCTGTTCAAGGGCGCATTCAATCCCCTCAGTATCATCGGGTACTGATCGCTTTGATACAGATCGCATTGATTTAGAGGAGCAGGCGACTTGGAAGAAATCAACGCCCTATTTCACGGGTTCTCCGTTGCGCTGACGCCGTTCAACCTGATGTTGATGGTGATCGGGATCGTATTGGGCGTGCTGATCGGCGTGCTGCCCGGACTTGGCGGTGCCAACGGCATCGCGATCCTGCTGCCGCTGACGTTCACGATGCCGCCAACCTCGGCGGTAATCATGCTGTCATGCATTTACTGGGGGGCGCTGTTCGGCGGTGCGATTACCTCCATCCTGTTCAACATTCCGGGCGAGCCATGGTCGGTGGCGACCACCTTCGACGGTTACCCGATGGCGCAACAGGGCAAGGCGGGCGAGGCACTGACCACGGCGTTCACGTCCTCCTTCATCGGCGCGTTTTTTGCGGTGGTGATGATCACCTTCCTCGCGCCGCTGGTGGCGAAATTCGCACTGAAGTTCGGGCCACCGGAATTCTTTTCGGTATTTTTCCTGACCTTCTGCAGTTTCATCGGCATGGGCAAGGAGCCGCCGTTCAAGATTGTCGCGGCGATGATGCTCGGCTTCGCGCTGGCCGCGGTGGGT
>JAYUYQ010000222.1:0-10795 GCA_043752435.1 Betaproteobacteria bacterium | reverse complement strand
AAACCGATCAGGCAGGCGATCGCGCCGGACAATGTCATGAACAGAAAAATGATGCGACTGCGGCCGAAACGGAGTGCCAGTTCATTGCCGCTGACGCTGAACACCGGTCCCATCACATTGATCAGCGCCGCCAGCGTCGCAGCACTCAGCACCATCGGCGCGTGTTCCGGCTGCAGCGTCGCGCAGAACACCAGGAAGGCGACCATCCAGGTGCGCTGGCCGAACAGCTCGTAGTTGTGCACGGCGTAACCGATGATGTACGGCAGCGTCTTGCGGTTCTTCAGCACCGGGCGAAAATCGAGCAGTGCCGTGGTGTGATGCGCTGCGGGCCGCATGCGGCCCATCGGCATGGCGAAGGTAACGAGAAGCCCGGCCAGCACAGGACCGATGGCGCCGAACCAGAACGCCCAGTGCCAGTCCAGTGTCGCTCCGATCTTGCCGGCGACGAGAATGGATATCGTCGAGCCGATGCCAAAACTCGCGGTGTAAAACGCGGTCGCACGCGACTGCGCCGGGCCTTCGAGGTGATCAGTCAATGCCTTCAGGCCCGGCATGTAGGTGCCGCCCAGTGCCGCGCCGATCAGGAACTGCGCCAGAGCCGCGCTCCAGAAGCCCTGGCCATACAGCGCAAAAAATGTCGCGCCGATGCTGCCGATGATGCAGGCGCCCAGATAAATCCGCCGGGTATCCATGCGGTCGGTGAGACTGGTCAGCACCGGCACCGACACCATGTAACCGGCAAACATGAAACCGCTGATCGCGCCGGCTTCGGAATTCGACAGCCCCCACTCGCGCTGCAACTGCGGCAGCAGCGTGGTGTACGCGGCGAATCCGGTCATCGACAGTGCTTCAGCCAAGCACATCGTGAATGTCAGCCGTCGGGCAGACATTTTGGTGGCGAACATTCCTTACTTACAGCGCGCCGGCGTCGCGCATCAGTTCGGCTACTGCTTCGGCGACCTTGCGGTAACCCGCGGCATTGGGATGTATGGGGTCGGACTTCAGATCGGACTTGTAGAGCACGCTGGTGATGATCTCGCCTTGGTACGGAATCGCAAACTCTTTGGCGAGTTTGCTGTAGAACTCCGGCGGATTGGCAATCAGCGTCGGCGTCGGCACCCCGATCAGCATCACATCGAGGCCGCGTGACTTGATCTCCACCAGTATTTTGCGCAGGTTGGCTTCAATGTCAGCCGGTGTGCCTCTGCGCAGCATGTCGTTGCCGCCGAGGCAGACGATCACCAGCCGCGGTTTGTGTTCGTCGAGCACTTCCGGCAGCCGCTCCAGCCCGCGCGCCGTCACTTCGCCGGGCACACCCGAGCGCACCACCGTGCGGCCGATCAACTGTCCGAGCACCACCGGATAACTGTCCTCGGCTTTGGCGCCGGTGCCATAAGTCAGGCTGTCGCCGAAGGCGAGCACGACATCGGTGCTCGCCAGCTTGGCGACCGTCGGCACCTTGTTGCCGCAGCCCGCTACCCATGCCGTCATCATTACGATCAGCAATAAACGTCGCATCATTTTTGCTTCTCCTTGTTTTTATCCCCGAGCTTGCCGCTCTTGAAATCGCGGATAATTTCACGCGCGGCATTGCGCCCCGGCAGTCCGGTGACACCGCCACCCGGATGGGTGCCGGCGCCGCACATATAGAGCCGGTTCACGGGCGCACGGTAATCGGCATGGCCCAGCACCGGTCGCGCCGACCACAACTGGTCCAGCGTCAGCGCGCCGTGGAAAATATCGCCGCCGATCAAGCCGAAGTCGCGCTCCATATCCAGCGGCGACAGGATTTTTCGGGCAATGACCGCGTCCCTGAAATTCGGTGCATGACGCGTCACGGTGTCGATCACGTGGTCCGCGGCATCTTCGCGGATGTCATCCCATTGCAGCCCGTCCGGCAGCTCGGGACTGAAATGCTGGCAAAACAGGCTGGCCACATGCTGCCCCGGTGGTGCCAGTGAGTCATCGACCGTTGAAGGGATCAGCATTTCGACCACCGGCGCGCGCGAACAGCCGTAGCTGCGTGCATCAAAATACGCCTGCTCCATGTACGCCAGCGACGGCGCCATGATGATGCCCGACTGGTGGTGTTCAGCGACGGTGGTGCCCGGCAACACCGTGAAATCCGGCAACTCGCGCAACGCGACATTCATGCGAAAGGTGGCCGAAGCGCATTTCCAGGCGCGGATGCGCCGCAGAAAATCAGCATCCAATACCGGTGCGTCAATCAGTTTCAGGAACAGCAATTTCGGATTGACGTTGGCCACCACACACCGGGCTTCGATGACGCGGCCGTCTTTCAACTGCACGCCCTGCGCGCCGCGTGAATCGACGCAGACATTGACGACTTCGGCGTTGGTGTCGATATACA
Source organism: Betaproteobacteria bacterium (assembly GCA_043752435.1). Lineage (GTDB taxonomy): Bacteria > Pseudomonadota > Gammaproteobacteria > Burkholderiales > SG8-41. The sequence goes on along the minus strand of JAYUYQ010000222.1, from coordinate 8,424 downwards.
CGCCGCGCGCGCGCGCTTCGGTGGCCATGGCCTCGGTAATCGATCCCATGCCGCCGACGGCGTGGCCCCAGACGCCGCGTTTGCCGTTTACTTCACCGAGGACGTGATGCAGCAGCACATAGGCCGTGCCCGGTGCATACGGACTGGCAAAATTGCCGACGATGGCATCAAAACCAAAGGCGGCTTTGATCGGCGCCGATTCGAACCAGGCATCGAGCAGGTCGCCGGCGCTTTTGGTGAACAGGTCCAGCACGTCGCGGCGCGCCGCCATGTCGAGCTTCTTGAAGCGGCGCGCAGTCTTGAGCGCGGCAAAAAAATCACCGACACCGCCGCCAACATTGGGCGGGGTTTCCAGTGTCAGCTCGCGCAGCACGTCGGCGACACGTTCCAGCATGGCGTAATAATCGGGTAAACGCGCGGCATCCTTGGCGGAAAAACGCGCCACCTCGGCCTGGGTAGCGGCCAGTGTACCGCCGACTTTCAGGTAATCGCCGTCGGGCAAAGGCAGGAAATTGGAAATCGGCCGCTCGATAATGCGCAGGCCTTGTTCGGCCAGACGCAGGTCGCGGATCACCTGCGGATTGAGCAGGCTGACGGTATAACTCGCGGTGGAATTGCGAAAACCGGGATGGAATTCTTCGGTGACTGCCGCCCCGCCGACCACGCTGCGGCGCTCAAGCACACGCACTTTGAGTCCGGCCGCCGCCAGATAACAGGCGCAGGTCAGGCCGTTATGGCCGCCACCGACGATCAGTACATCGCAGGCTACGGGTGGGTACATGGCGGCTGGGCAGGCATGCGGATGATGGAAATGGCGCGCCCGAGACGATTCGAACGTCCGACCCCTGCCTTCGGAGGGCAGTACTCTATCCAGCTGAGCTACGGGCGCGTTGCGGCGATGATTCTAACATGCCCCTCTCGGGGCCAGTTTTACCGGGCGGGGCAATGCCGATATAATCCGCGCTTTCTTGCGGCTCCAGGATCTCGCCATGAGCGAACATCACACTCCCGAACACACTTCCCTGATCAAAACACCGAAACAGCTGATCATCGTCATTCTGCTGTCGTTCATTGTGCCGGTCACCGTCATCATCATGCTGGCGCAGCTGGCGATGGACGGCAAACGCAAACCAGAAGCCACTGCGGCCAGCGCAGAAGCCGTCGCGAAACGCCTCAAACCAGCGGGCTCGGTGGTCGTGGATCCGAACGCACCGGCACCGGTCGCCGTTGCTGTCGTGGCCGTTGCCACTCCTGGCGCCGCAGCGCCCGCGGCAGCCGGCGGTGACGCGGCCAAAGGCAAAAGTGTTTACGACGCCGCCTGCATGGCCTGCCACACCGCAGGCGTTGCGGGTGCGCCGAAGACCGGCGACAAAGCCGCCTGGGCACCGCGCTTAAAAACCGGCAAGGACGCGCTGTACACCGCCGCGATCAAAGGTAAGGGGGCGATGCCGGCCAAGGGCGGTAATGCCTCGCTGTCGGATGGCGATGTCAAGGCAGCCGTCGATTATCTGATGGGACTCGCCAAGTAACCGACATCGTTCATGCATAATTCAGGGGCGCAGCGTTGCTGCGCCCTTTTTGTTTGAGCTCCCGCCAACCTCTCTCTGTACCAATGGCCACCTACGCAATCGGCGACATCCAGGGCTGCTACGATGAAATGCGCCGCCTGCTCGATACCATCGGCTTCGAGCCGGCGCAGGATCGGCTGTGGCTGGTCGGCGATCTGGTCAACCGCGGCCCGCAATCGCCGGAAGTGTTGCGTTATCTGCGTGGACTGGGCGATCGCGCCATCACTGTCCTCGGCAACCATGATCTGCATCTGCTGGTGGTCGCGGCGGGTGTGCGCAAGCCGCATCGCGGCGACACGCTGGACGCACTGCTCGCGGCGCCGGACCGCGATGAACTGCTCGACTGGCTGCGCGGCCAGCGGCTGATGCATGTCGATGCCGGTTATGCCATGGTGCATGCCGGCCTGCTGCCGCAATGGAGCATCGCGCAAGCGCTGGCACTGGCACATGAAGTCGAAACCGCCCTGCAGGGGCCGGACTACGGCGAATTCCTCAACTGCATGTACGGCAACGCACCGGCGCAATGGCGGGATGATCTGACCGGTTACGATCGGCTGCGCGTCATCGTCAACGCGATGACACGCTTGCGTTTGTGCACACCGGATGGCGTCATGGAATTCACCCACAAGACCGGGCTCGCCGGCGCACCCGCGGGTTATCAGCCGTGGTTCGATGTGCCGGACCGGGCCAGCAGGGACACGCCGGTGCTGTTCGGCCACTGGGCGGCCCTGGGTCTGCTGCTGCGTACGGACGTACTCGGGCTCGATTCAGGCTGCGTGTGGGGACGGCGGCTGACAGCGGTACGCCTCGAAGACCGCCGCGTATTTCAGTGCGGCTGCGAGGATGTACTAACTGCGGGTGTCAGTACTTCAGGCGATCCGCAATAGCGGTCTGCGCCGCCTGCGCCAGCGTGCGCCGGTCCGCTGTCTCTGTCGGCAATGGCTGCAAAAACCACACATGGGCATGAATCTCCTGCTGGCCGACGATCAGCCGCAGCGTATCCCACAGTGATTTGTCGCCGTCATAGGCGGCTTCCACGCACAACGAACCATCGTCTCGGGCGTAACGCAGTGCGACCGGATGCACATGAGCCCCCGCATGCAGCGCCGGCTGCAGCAGCGACCCGTGGAAACGCAACACCAGCGAACCATCGGTGGTCGTGCCTTCCGGGAACACCGTGACCACATCACCGCGCTGCATGGCAGTGACAATTTCACCGCTGATGCGCACGGTGTCGCGGCGGCGCGCGCGTTCGATGAACAGGGTGCCGGTCCTGGCGCTCAGCCAGCCGATCACCGGCCAGGCGCGAATTTCCGATTTGGCGACAAACCGCACCGGCAGTACCGCATTAATGGCGTAGATATCCAGCCATGACACGTGATTGGCCACCAGCATCGCCGGCGGCGCCTGCCCGCGCGACGCGCCGTTACGTGGTATTTCACCGTGCACATGGAGCTTCACGCCGAGCATGCCCAGCAGCGACTGCGACCAGCGTCTGACTGCGACGCTGCGTTGCGCCGCCGAATAAAACGGAAACAGCGTGGCAATGGTCAGCATGCCTTGCAGCAAATGCAGCGCGAGCCGCGTCAGGCGCAGGCCGCGCGTCATCACCGATGTTGCCCCGCCGCTCATGGCGGCCATTATAGGGGCGTGCAGTGCGTCGGCCATCAGCCGTTCCTGAAATGCCGCGCATAACGCGCGTCCATGCGCGCCAGCGGCAACAGCATCAGCAGGTCTGCCGTGTTGAAATCAGGATCCCAAGCCGGTGCGCCGCAGATATAAGCACCGACACGGATATAGCCTTTCACCAGCGGCGGCGGCAGCGCCACAACATCACGATCCAGTGCCTCCAGCGGCAGCTCGCAACGCGGAAACGCGCGATATTCCACGGGCGACAGATGTTCGCGCGCCAGACCGCGGTACACACCCGCCGCGATGTGACCGCCGTCGGCCATGCTGAGCGAAGCGCAACCCATGAAGTAGCGATAGCCGCGCTGCGTCGCGTACGCCACCAGCCCCGCCCACAGGCGCGCAATTGTGGCGCCGTTGCGGTAATCCGCATGCACACAGGAGCGGCCGATCTCGACCGTCTCGTCGCGCAGATGTTCAAGGCGGGTCAGGTCAAACTCGCCATCGGCGTAAAAGCTGCCGATTTCGCGTGCCTTCAGTCCCGGCAACAGGCGATAGGTGCCGACCACTTCACCGCTGCCGGTGTCACGCACCAGCAGGTGGTCGCAATGGGCGTCATAGATGTCGCAATCGATGCCGGATGCCGCATCGGGCAGGTGTGCGCCCATCTCTCCGGCAAATACTTTGTAGCGCAGGCGCTGCGCTTCCAGCACTTCGGCCGCGCTGCGGGCAAAGGACACGGCAAGCGCAGGGGCCTGCCGCTCAAGCAATACGGCTTGATTCCGGGTTTGATTCAGCATCGGGCGGTCTCCGTCATTGATGACGGGCCCTAGGCTAGAAGAGGCCGGTTACAGCAGCATGAACAACCGGTTAAAAATCAGTGACGGTTACGGCACAAAAAAAAGCGCGCGGCAGATCTGCCGCGCGATGCTTTACAGCGGAATAATGCGAAACGCTAATGCGTAACGCGGGAAGTGCGGCCGTCGGACAGAATGCGGACCCGGTCGCCGGCGCGGAACGTTTCATCCGCTTCCTGGACAATGGCCACCAGCGCCCCGCTGTTGAGCTTGACGGTGACTTCAACACCGTTTTTACGTGTCGTGCCCTCTTCGACCGCCTGTCCGGCCACACCACCGGCCACTGCGCCGATCACTGCGGCCACCGTCGAGCCGCGGCCACCGCCGATCGTGCTGCCGGCAACACCGCCCACCACAGCTCCAGCAGCCGGTCCGATTCCGGAACGCGTGCCTTCAATCTGCACCGGGCGCACGCTTTCAACCACGCCCAGACGCACATTCTGTTCACGACGCGCCTCGTCGCGGGTGTAGGCTCCGCCACCGAGACCCTGTGCGCAACCGGCAAGCGCCGCGACGGCGATGACCAGCACTGCTGCCTGTATCCGTTTGTCCATGATTCGTTCTCCCGTAACCAAAATTAGATCACCACATTTTCATGCCAAAAGCCTGCTGGAACCGGTCCGCCGCTTCATCGCGGGTAAACCGGTGATTCTGCCCGCCGCGCTGTGCAATCTTCAGCGACCCCATCAGTGAGGCCAGCCGCCCGGTCAGCGCCCAATCGGCACCATTGGCCAGACCATACAGCAGCCCCGCCCGGAAGGCATCGCCACAGCCGGTCGGATCGAGCACCGCTTCCGGTTTAACGCTTGGAATCGCGATCTGTTTACTGCCGGTGTGCACCACTGCCCCCTGTGCACCCAGTGTGACCACCAGCGCCTTGACTAGTTTCGCCAATTCATCGAGTTTTTTGCCGGTGCGCTCCTGCAGCATCTGCGCCTCGTAGTCATTAACCGTGACATATTCCGCAAGCCGCAGGAATTCCTCCAGTTCCGGGCCGCCGAACATCGGCAGGCCCTGACCCGGGTCGAAAATGAACGGAATGCCGGCTTCATGGAATTCACGCGCGTGCTGCAACATGCCCTCGCGCCCGTCCGGAGCGACGATGCCGAGTTTGATGCCACGGGCGCCGCCAATATGGTTTTCGTGGGAAAAATTCATCGCGCCGGGATGAAACGCAGTGATCTGATTGTCGTCGAGATCGGTGGTGATGAAAGCCTGCGCGGTAAAGCTGCCGGACACGCCGCGAATGTGGTCCTGCGCGATGCCCAGACGCTGCAAGCGGTCGTCATAAGGACCGAAATCGTCGCCGACCGTGGCCATGATGCGCGCGTCTCCGCCGAGCATCTGCAGTGTATAAGCGATGTTGCCGGCGCAGCCGCCGAATTCGCGGCGCATGTCCGGCACCAGGAACGCGACGTTCAGGATGTGCAATTGGTCGGGCAGGATATGGTTCTTGAACCGGTCGTTGAACACCATGATGGTGTCGTACGCCATCGAACCGCAGATCAGTGTGGACATCGGGGCCGCCTGGAAAATGGAGCGCGGATTATACCAACGACGGCCCCCCGCGCTGCGGCTACGCCTTGGAATCCGCTCCGGGCCTGCTGCATAATCAGTCCATTACCAGTACGATAGCGCACTAAACCCGCAACTCCATTAGGGGCCCGTCATGTTAAAAGAATTCAAGGAATTCGCGATGCGCGGCAATGTCGTCGACATGGCCGTCGGCATCATCATCGGCGCTGCATTCGGCAAGATCGTCGAGTCACTGGTGAAAGATCTGATCATGCCGCCGATCGGGTTGGTGCTCGGCAAGGTGGATTTTGCCAACCTGTTCGTGGTGCTGCGCGAAGGTGCGACCATGGGCCCGTACTTGTCGGTGGACGCCGCGCAAAAGGCCGGCGCGGTGACTTTCAATTACGGCGCGTTCATCAACACCTGCATCAGCTTCATCATTGTCGCGTTTGCGGTGTTCCTGCTGATTCGCACCATCAACCGCATGAAACGCGCGGAAGAAGCGGCGCCGGCGGCCTCTGCCGCACCGGCCGAAGACATCGTGCTGCTGCGCGAGATCCGCGACGCGCTGAAAAAATGACTTGCTGCATTCAAGTTGCAGCACTCTCCGGCACAGCGCGTCCTGCGGGACGCGCTTTGTTTTGTATTGTCGCCACGCCACACACTCAGGGTGACATGTAAACCATTGATTTTATTGAATATTATTATACCGGGCATTTATGGTAACTCCTGGATTCGCCATAAAAATTTTACCGCCGCGTCACCGCCCGGCAAGACCTGCAACCGATACTCCTGTCGTGCGCAACACCATTACCGCCGCACTCTGGATCGCGCCACTCGCGTTGCACAGTGCCGACGCCTGGGCCTGGGGGCTTTACACCCCTCTTTATTTTGCCCAATTGCTGTTGTGGGCCATCCCCCTCGCCGATGCGCGCTTTCGCCTTGCCGTCAAACGTTTCCCGGAACTGCTGCTCGCCGGCGCCTGTCTGCCCGATGTGTCGCTGTTCAGCCGCTGGGTCGGCGAGCCTCGGCTGGGAGCCACGCATCAATGGACCGTCGCACGGCGTCTGCTTCATGGCGCTGATGACGACGAACACGCCGCACTCGCCGCGGTTCGCCCCGCTGCCGCGGAATTTTTTCAGCCGGAGCGGTGGAAACCCTGGCGGCTGATGCCGCTATAGTGCGGCAAACGACAGTGCAGCGATTGCTGCGCCGAGTACTGCGCCGACCAGCACGTCGCTGGGGTAATGCAGGCCGAGCACCACACGCGACACCGCTATCAGCAACGCGAACGGCACCAGCAGCCACGCCAGCGCGGGGTAATACGCCAGTACGACCAGCGTGAAAGCGACGGCGTGCAAAGTATGTCCCGACGGAAAACTGAGACTGTCCAGCGGCGCAGCGAAATGTTCGATGCTGGCATGCGTCTGATACGGACGTGGCCGCAGCGTGCGTTTTTTGAGCCATTTATAAACAACGGTGGATACCAGGCCTACACCCACCATGTGCAGCACCGGCAGCACCGCTGCATCGCGATCATGCAGCAGCAGGAACGCCATCAGCGCATACCAGGCCATGCCGTCGCCGAGCACACTGACGCAGCGGAACAGCAGCCGCCAGGTGACATGACGGCAGACGCGGTTAACCCGCAGGCAGACTTGCAGGTCCCAGCGCAAAATGCGCTCAAACGACAGGCGTTCAAGCAACAGCATGGGTGCCGATCACCTGTGTCTGCGCTTCAACGGTCAGTCGCAGCAAGGCCTGTTCGAACTCGACCACGATGCATGACCAGTCGAGTTTTTCAGTGGTGATGCGCGCGTGTTTGCCAAGCGCTTTGATCCGCGCTTCATCGTTGACCAGCGCGGCGGCGGCCTGCACAAAGTCATCGGCGGCGCCGAACGGCGCCAGCACGCCGTTCTCGCTGTGCCGGATGTGCTGCTGCGCCGCGGCGTAGTCGTAGGCGACAACGGCGAGTCCGCTGGCCATGGCTTCGACGGTGACGTTGCCGTAAGTCTCGGTCACGCTCGGAAACAAAAACACATCGGCGGACGCGTAATGGGCGGCAAGATCTTCACCGATGCGCATGCCGGCAAAAATCACGTCCGGATTTTCGCGCTCGAGGCGGCCACGTTCGGGCCCGTCACCGACCAGCACCAGGCGCAGCCGGGGCTGCAGTTCACGCATCAGCTGATAGGAGCGCAACACCAGCGGCAGGTTTTTTTCCGCGGCCAGACGGCCGACCGACAGGGCCACCAAATCGCGGTCCTGCACGCCCCACGTCTGCCGCAACGTTGCGCTGCGTCGTTGCGGCTGAAACAGCGCTGTGTCCACGCCCCGCGCCACCACTTCAAGATTGCGGAAACCCAGGGCCTGCAGTTCATCACGCAAACTTTCCGTAGGCACCAGTGTGCTCAGCGCCTTGTTGTGAAATTTGCGCAGATACGCGGTGATCGGCGTCTTCAGCCAGCCGACGCCGTAATGCGTGCTGTAACTGTGAAAATTGGTATGGAAATCTGTTGATACCGGCAGCTTCAGCTTGGCCGCGGCCGCCAATGCCGACCAGCCAAGCGGACCCTCGGTGACCACGTGCACGATGTCCGGCCGCAGCTTTGCCCACAACCGCAACAGCGCCTGCTTCGCCGGCAGGCCGAGTTTTAGCGCGTCGTAACGCGGGATCGGCACGCCCCGCTGCAACACTTCCTCAAACAGCGGCTGTTCCGCCGGACGATCATCGGCATGCTGACGCGGCCGGATCAGCTGCACGGTATGGCCCCGCAACTGCAGGCCGCCGACGATGTGACCCATGGTCATCGCCACGCCGTTGATTTCCGGCGGATAGGTTTCGGTGACCATCG
>JAYUYQ010000221.1:0-4397 GCA_043752435.1 Betaproteobacteria bacterium | reverse complement strand
CGCTGCGCGCCGCCAGCATGGCCATGGAATGCGGATTGAAAAAGCTGATGTGGCCACCCATCGCGTTCAAACTGAAGCCCGCCCAGCGCGCGCCCATCGCCCGCGCTGTCCAGCTCTGTGCATTGGGCGTGGTCACCAGCACCACACCGCCCGGCTTGAGGATGCGCGCGCACTCCCGCATCAGGCCCAGTGCGTCGCGCAGGTGCTCGACGATTTCAATCAGTGTGATCGCGTCAAACGTGGCATCGGGAAAACGCGCCTGTTCGAGATACCCGGTGAACACGGTCAGCCCGGCAGCGCGTGCCGTCTCTGCGGCGTCGGCCGAAGGCTCCACGCCCTCTGCGCGATAACCGAGCCGGCTTGCCGTCTGCAGGAAAGCGCCGCTGGAGCAGCCCACGTCGAGCAGCCGGATTGCGTCAGGGGTGCGGTTTAACGCGGCAGCCAGTTTGCCGAGCCGGCGTGCGGTGTTTTTGTCGTGACGCGACTGCGATTGTGCAGCGGGGAGAGTTCCCGCGGTGGTATCGAAGCGGCCGAGCGAGCGCAGATACTGGGCCTCGGTCGCGCTGCTGAGCAGCTGTCCGCATTCGACACAGCGCCGCAGCGGACCTTCCGGCAGCGTGATCCCCGAGTCGGTCAGATCAGCACCACAGCCCAGCGCGCAGGCCGTTACATAATGCGCCGCTCTATTTTGCATAAGCCATTGTTTTTAAACAATTAATTACCGCTGCTACGGGGATGGCCAGCAGGCAATCGCTGGCGCTGCCGATATGCCGTTCACAGCCTTCATGACCGCAGGGCACGCACGCGGCGCGACCCTGCAGCAACTGCACATTGCCGCGACGCTGGTCACCGAACCGTTGCCAGGGATTGGTGGCAGCGTCATGACCGCGTGGCCACGGTCCCCATTTCACCGGATCCGATGGCCCGAACAAAGTGATCACCGGCACACCGGTCGCGGCGGCCATGTGCGTCACCGCGGTATCAGGTCCAACATAAAACTGCGCGCGAGCGAGCAGTGCGGCCGTGCCGCCGAGCGAGAGTTTGCCGGCAGCATTGATCACGCTGTCCGGCAATTGTTTTGCAATGGCATCGACATAGGCGCGTTCATCCGCTTCCGGACTTCCGGTTAATGCCACACAAAAGCCGTTGTTGAGCAGCCAGCGCGCGACCTCGACCCAGCCCTGCTGATGCCACATCTTGTAGCGGAATTTGGGGTAGGGGTGCAGCACTGCAAGCGGCGCGCAGGGTTTGCCGAGCAATGTATCAACAACGGCGGTGTCGGACGAACTCCAGGAAACGACAACGTCGGATACCACCGGTATGTCCAATGTACCGGCCAGCGCCAGATGCGCGCGCACGGTATGCGTATTGACCGCATCGAGTGCCACCCATTGATTCAGCAATCGTTGCTTCCAGCGTTGCCCGGGCTGATCGATGAGCAGACCGATGCTGCGCCGACCGGTGAGCCAGGCATACAGTGTCGGCCGGTCGCCGGGCAGCAGCGACAGTGCGAGGTCGTAGCGCTTGAACAGGCGCATCACCAACGCGAGATGTTGCGCCATGCCGGGACGTTCGGGCACGGTGTGCACGGCATCAAGATCGGGATTCGCGGCGAGCACACCCTCCGTGCCGGCAAACACCAGCGCTTCGATCCGAGCGCCGGGCCAGGCCTGTTTCAGCGACCGGATCAGCGGCGTTGCGAGCAGCACGTCGCCGATGCGGCGGGTGACGACCACCAGCACGCGGCGCGGGGTGGCACTCATGAATATTGATTGACGCCGAGTTGCGCGAGCTGGCGCCGGGATGCAATCAGTTCGTTGAGCAGGCGCTGGTTTTCGGGCAGGCGGCTGCGATCGTTCTCGCGATGCCACAGATGAAACACCGGTGCGGCAAAACGCGCGGACTTGTACTTGACGCCGGCATGCAGCAGGCGGATCACCAGATCGGAGTCTTCCAGGCCCCAGCCCGAGTACGATTCATCCAGACCGTTGATGCGTATCAGATCCGCGTGCCACGCCGACAGATTGCAGGTTTTGACGCCCGCCCAGCGTTCGGGTGTGCGCTTGCGCCACGCACCGTCACCCAGGCCGAGCAGCGGCAGCCAGCGATTTATATCACCACTGGCGCGCGCGGCCAGCCAGCGAACGCCGCTCCAGTTGTGCACAGGCAATTGTCCGGTCAAAACCTTGCGCGTGAAACCTTCCGCCAGCAGCACCCGGTTACCCGCCAGAAAACGACCGGGTTCGGCCAACGCGCCATGGCGCGCGACAAAATCGCGGCGCGGAATGCAGTCGCCGTCGGTAAAAATAATGTAGTCGGCTTTAGTCGAGGCCAGCGCGCGGTTGCGCGCAGCCGCGGCGCGAAAGCCCCGGTCTTCCTGCCAGACGTGGCGCAGCGGGAAGCTTGCGCGCGCCGCGTAACGCTCGACCACGGTACGGGTGTCGGCCGTTGAGCCGTCATCGGCGACGATCAGTTCAAACGGCATGCCCACTTGCGCGAGATAGCCTTCGAGCACGGCGGCCAGCGCGTCGGGACGGTTGTAGGTGGTGACGATTACGGCTGTGCGCATGCGGTTTGGTGACTATTGGTGATTGGTAACTGGTGAATGGTAATTGGTGATGGGTGATGGGATGGTGCGAACAGTGTTGGTTTTTACCAGTTACCAGTTACCATTCACCAGTTACCAATCACCATTTACCAGTCACTGTGTTTTCCCGTTTTCCAGCATCAACTTGATATATCGGTAGTACGAACCTTCAGCATTGGCCACGGCGAGGATGAACCCTTCGCGGCCGTCGAGGAAGCCGCGCCGCAGCACGTAGGTGCGGAAAAACGCCCAGCTACCGTGCAGCACTGCCGTGCCGATGGAGGCGCGCCGGCCGCGGGCATGCAGCATGCGTGCGCTGGCCGACGAATAGAGATTCATTTTGCCGAGCATCTGCTCCATGGTGCTGATCGCTTCGTGCATCAGCGGTTGCTTCAGTTTTCGCGTCGTGCCGGTGACCACCAGCCGCTCATGGGCAAGGTCCTCGGAAAAGCGCGCGGCCTCACGCCGGAACAGGCGCACGACATAGTCGGGCCACCAGCCCGAATGTTTCATCTCGCGGCCGCAGAAACTCGAGCGTCGCGGCAGTGCGTAGGCTGGCGCCGCAGCCGGATCAGCCATCACCGCGCGCATTTCGTCGCGCAGTTCCGGCGTTACCCACTCATCCGCGTCAATCGAAAAGACCCAGTCGCCGGTGGCGGCATCAAGCGCGCGGTTTTTTTGCGCGCCGAAACCCGGAAAATCCGGCGTGACGGTTAATTTGACGCCCAGCGCACGGCAGATCTCCGCGGTGTCATCGCTGCTGCCGGAATCGACAACGATGGTTTCATCCGCCCACGCCACCGATTCCAGGCAGCGCCGGATCATGGTGCCGGCGTTTTTGGTGATGATGATGGCGGAGATGTGCATGGTTGGTGAATGGTGAGGGGTGATCAATCAGTAATGTTTGAGCGTAACTTTTAAAGGCTGAAGCTCTGAACATCCCGCGCATGATGAAGAACGCGCAATATCGTCACGCTATTATTGTCGGTAAGGTAGTACAGAATGTACGGTGTCGATGTTGGCCAACTGCGCACACCTTCTGCAAGTTCTGGCCGCTCTCGCCCTATCAGCGGTTGTGACGCTAACACTTGTGCCTGATGCGCGATGGCATCCAGAGTGCGATCCGCAGCGGTCTGGTTTTCCTCGGCGATGAACAGCCAGGCTTCAAGCAAGTCGGTTTGTGCGCTTAGCGTGAAAACCACGCCAGCCATTAAACAGAGCCCTTGGACTGTAAAACAGCGCGGCCTTTCGCCTTGATTGCATGGACGTCAACAGCATTCACCCGGCCAGACCGGGCATCCGCCATACCTAGATCAATATCCGCCTTCAGCGCCGCCAGGCTGGAGGCCTGTACTGTTTGATAGGCCTCGAACAAGCGCAATGCCTCGCGGATCACTTCGCTGGCGGAGCCATACAAGCCAGAGGCCACGTGCTCACGCACACGGTTTTCCAATTCAGTCGGCAACGATACGTTGAGGGACATTTGGCATCTCCTGATATGTCAGACTTTGCCATTATGTGCCATAAAGTGGCTTGAGGGCTATTTTTGGAAATTGGTAAATGGTAATTAGTTGGTGAGATGGTACGTGCAGCGCTGTTTTTACCAGTTACCAGTCACCGGTCACCGGGTCACGCGATTTTAATCCGCCATACAGCAAAGCCGTCAGCCAGGCATAAAGCAGACCTTCGGTGTGATCGAGCAGTGCAGAGTTGAGCATGCAGATCATGACCATCATCAGCACCAGCCCCTGCGCGAGACCGCGCTCCATGGGCGTGGGCAGTTGCGGCGCGAGGCGCCATTGCTGCCACA
>JAYUYQ010000220.1:0-4429 GCA_043752435.1 Betaproteobacteria bacterium | reverse complement strand
GTCACCAGGTGCTGCCTGAGGGCGGTCACCTGACCTGCGGTGACCTCGTTGTCGGCACCGATACCCATTCGACGACCTACGGCGCGTTCAACGCCTTCGGTACCGGTGTTGAAGGCACTGACGTATCCGCAGTGATGATGACCGGCAAGCTGTGGTTCCGCGTGCCGGAAACCATCCGCATCGAACTCAACGGGCCCTTGCAGCCGGGCGTATGGGCCAAGGACGTCACGCTGCACATGTTGTCTCAGCTCGGTGCGGAAGGTGCGAATTACCAGGCACTGGAATATGTTGGCTCCGGCGTGTCGGCGATGGCCATCGATGACCGGATGACCTTGTCGAATCACGCGGCCGAGCTGGGCGCCAAGGCGGCGCTGCTCGAAGCCGATGAAAAAACTTTCGCCTGGCTGAAAGCGCACAACGCTGCCGCACCGAAACCGGTCAAGGCCGATGCCGATGCCACCTACGCGCGGCGCATCGTGATCGATACCGCGAAGCTGCCGCCGCAAGTGGCGCGCCAGCATCACATCGACGACGTGGTTGGCGTGAATGAAGTGTCCGGCCAGAAAATCCAGGTCGCGCTGATCGGCACCTGCACCAACGGCCGGCTGGATGACATCCGCCAGGCTGCGGCCATTCTTAAAGGCCGCAAGCTGGCGAAAGGCGTGCGCATGATCGTCACGCCGGCGTCGCGGGCGATTTACCTCGCAGCCCTGCGTGAAGGCCTGTTTGAAATCCTCACCACTGCCGGCGCCTCTGTTGAAGCGGCGGGTTGCGGCACCTGCGTCAATATCACCGGGCATTACATCGCCGGCGACAATCAAGTGGTGATTTCCAGCGCCAACCGCAATTTTAAGGGTCGGCTGGGCAATCCCAGTTCGGAAATCTGGATCGGTTCTGCTGCCACGGTGGCAGCGTCGGCACTGACCGGGTTTGTCACCGATGCACGCACCGTCGCCGGCGGCGACTGGCGTGCGGCGGCTTAAATTTTTAAAAAGCTTTTCACCGCCAAGACGCCAAGGTAAAACCAGAACTTAAGAACCCTCGGTTTTAATGTTTTAGGTTTTCTTGGCGTCCTTGGCGTCTTGGCGGTAAATGATCTTGGCATTTAATGAATAAGGATTTATGCATGAATATCATCAAAGGCAGTGCCCGCGTGCTGGGCGATGAAATCAGCACCGACATTCATTGTTCAAGCAAATACCTGCCGGGCAAGGACACCGCGTACATCGCGACAGTGGCCTTCGACCAAGTAGCGCCGGGTTTCGCCAAAGCCTTCAAAAAAGGCGACGTGCTGGTTGCCGGGAAAAACTTCGGTATTAATTCATCGCGCGAGCAGGCCGTGCACATCATGCATCAGATGGGTGTCGCTGCCATTGTCGCGCCGTCTTTCGGTCGGCAGTTTTTCCGCAACGCGATCAACAACGGACTGGCGGTAATCGAATGCGACACCAGCGGCATCAGCGCCGGTGACATGATTGAAATCGATTTAGTGGCGGGGAAGATCGGTGTGGCACAGCGCAGTATTGTGCGCGCCGTGCCGCCGTTGCCGGCGGCGGTGCAAGCCTTGTTGTTGGCAGGAGGTTTGATTCCGTTCCTGCAAAAACATCCAGACTGGAACCTCAAAGGAAATGCAGCATGAACCTGAAAATCGAACGAGTTGAAGTATTCGGCGTGGCCATGCCGCTGGTCATGGAATTCAAGAACGCCTATTTGTCGAAGTCGATGGTGAAAAGCGCCATCGTGCGCATCACCGCCACCGGTGGTGCCGTCGGCTACGGCAACATCGATCCGACTCCGGGTTATTCCAAGGAGAGCATCGAAGACAGTCTGGCGATGATTGAGTTGCGACTGGCGCCGGCAGTGATGGGCATGGACCCGACCAATATCCACCGCATCACTGCGAAAATGGATGCGACGGTGCAGGAGTTCTACGATGCCAAAGCCACAATCGACATGGCCTGCACGGATCTCGCGGCGCGGGTGGCGGGTGTGGCGGTGCATACCTGGCTCGGTGGTGCAGTAAAGGATCGCTTGATGTTCAACGCCTGGATCAGCATCCAGTCGCCGGACAATGCGGCGAAGGAAACGCTGGGCTGGCAAAAGCAGGGTTTCCAGTCCTGCAAGATCAAGGTCGGTGCTGATATTTATGCCGACCGCGACCGCATCAAGGCGGTGCGTGAAGCCTGTGGTCCCGATTTCAACATTCGTATCGATGCCAACGCCGGCTACGATGCCGATACCTCGATCAAGCTTGCGGAGCTGATCGCGCCGTACAAGCTGCAGTTGTTCGAGCAACCGGTTCCTGCCCACGACATCGCCGGCATGGCACGGGTGCGCAAGGCTGCCAACAGTGTTGGTGTGCCGATCATGGCCGACGAGTCGGTGATCGATCATGCCAGCCTGATCAATATCATTCGTGCCGATGCCGCCGACATCGTCAAGGTTAAAGTCATGAAGCAGGGCGGCTTCCTCAACACTCGGCGTATGATCGCCACCGCGGAAGCCGCAGGCATCCGTTGCGTGGTCGGCCACGGTTTTGGCCTGGGGGTGAACACCATGGCGGAAATCATGCTGGCCGCGACGTCGAACAACGTTATCGACGGACTTGAGTGCGTGGGTCCTTTGAAAACCAAGGACGACATCGTCACCGAGAAACTGGACCTGTCCAAAGGCAGCATTGCCTTGCCGCAGGGACCGGGGCTGGGCGTTACGCTGGATGACACCAAGCTGGCGAAATACAAATTCGAAATCAAGAAGGCTGCATAAAGCGCTGCATGAGGAGAATGAAAATGAAAATAAAACAATTAATTGCGGTATTGCTGCTGGCGGGCGTTGCCGGCATGGCCACAGCGCAGACCTGGCCGACGCGCACGATCACCATCCTGTGCTGGTCGGCTGCGGGTTCACCGGTGGATATTTATGCGCGCACGCTGGCCAAACTGCTGACACCCGAGCTGGGGCAGAACGTGGTGGTGGAGAACCGCACCGGCGGCTCGGGGATTGTCATGGTCAATATGCTGGTGCGCGGCGCGACGGACGGCTACACCATCGCGGCAAATACGCTGTCGCTGGCAACCTTGTTCAGCGAAAAAACCGCGCAATTCAAGTCCGATGACCTGCAGATGGTGGCGCGGTCGCAAATCGATCCCTACGGCCTGATCGTGCACTCCTCAACGCCGTTCAAGAACATTGAGCAATTCGTCGCATTTGCCCGCAAAAAACCGGAATATCTGAATGTGGGCGGTCCGTTTGCGATCAGCTCGCACCGCGTCGCCTGGGAAGTATTTGCGGATGTCGCCAAGTTCAAGACAACCTGGGTGCCGTACCCCGGTGGCGGGCCGGCGCTGACGGCGATTGCCGGCGGGCATATCGATGCGGCGGCGACCAATCCCGGCAACGTCAAACCGATGATCGATGCCGGCAAGGTGCGTGTGCTGGCGGTGTCTTCAGATAAACGCCTTGAAGATTTTCCGGATGTGCCGACGTACAAGGAAAAAGGCTGGGATGTCGTGCGTTACCAGTGGCGCGGCATCATGGTGAAGGCCGGCACACCAAAACCGATCGTTGATCGACTGGCGTCGGCGATCCAGAAGGCGCAGCAGACCCAGGAATGGAAAACCTATCTGGCGCGGGTATCGCAGCTTGACGGTTTCCAGGGGCCGGATGTTTTCCGCGCGCAATTGGCGCAGGACGTCAAGGAAACGGATGCGGTAAAGAAAAAACTCGGACTAGTGGATACCCAGTGATCAATTTCAAGTGATGAATGATGAGTGAGAAACTTTCGGTAAGACAGAGACTGCGCAAGCGATTGACTGAGGGCGGCATGATCGTAGCCCCTGGCATTTACGACGCCTACGGGGCCCGGCTGGTGGAAAAGGCCGGGTTTGAGGCGGTCTATATGACCGGCAACGGCGTGTCGGCCAGCCTGCTCGGGCAACCCGATGTCGGCATGATCGATCTGACATTGTTTGCGGCGCATGCGCACCGTGCCGCGGCCTGCGTCGATATTCCGCTGATCTGCGATGCCGATACCGGTTATGGCAATGCGGTGAATGTGCGCCACACCGTGCGTGAATTCGAAAGCGCGGGCGTTGCCGCGATCCATATTGAAGACCAGGTCGCGCCGAAACGCTGCGGCCATCTGCCGGGTTCGCGCCCCGTGGTATCGCTGGAGGAGCATGCCGGCAAGATTGAGGCGGCAGCTGCGGCGCGTCGGGATCCGGATTTTCTGATCATTGCGCGCACGGATGCGGCGACCGGATTGGGACTGGATGAAGCCATCCGTCGCGGCCAGGCTTATCGCAAGGCGGGTGCCGATGTGGTGTTTGTCGAATTAAAGAACAGCCCGAACATCCTGGAAGATTTAAAACGCGTAACAGCTGAATCCGGCGCACCCTGCCTGGTCAACATTGACGGCGGCGGCAAACTC
>JAYUYQ010000219.1:0-10947 GCA_043752435.1 Betaproteobacteria bacterium | reverse complement strand
AAAAGGCGAGCCCAAACCAAAAATCGAGGAGCGCATCAAACAACTGGGCATCACCGATTTTGTCTACGAAGCCTGCCCGGTGGTGTTCTGGGATGCCTTCGGCACACAGGGCCATCCGGTACGGGCAACGGTCTCCGAAATGGGTCCGCTGCTGCTGGCACGGCTGCTCAACCTGAATGACACCCAGCAGGGAGTACTGACACTGGTGTTCAAGGTTGCCGACGACAACGGCCTGCTGCTGCTCGACTTGAAAGACTTGCGCGCGATGCTGCAGCATGTGGGTGAAAACGCAAAAAACTTCACCACCCAGTACGGCAACGTTTCGGCAGCATCGATCGGCGCGATCCAGCGCGGCCTGCTTGAAATCGAGCAGCAGGGCGGCGACAAATTTTTTGCCGAGCCCGCGCTCAACATCCAGGACCTGATGCAGACCGACAGCAAAGGCCGCGGTGTGATCAACATCCTCGCCGCCGACAAGCTGATGAACTCGCCCAAGCTCTATGGGACATTTTTACTGTGGCTGCTGTCCGAACTGTTCGAGCAATTGCCCGAGGTCGGTGACCCGGAAAAACCCAAGCTGGTGTTTTTCTTTGACGAAGCGCACCTGCTGTTCAGCGACGCGCCCCAGGCTTTGCTGGAAAAAATCGAGCAGGTGGTGCGGCTGATCCGCTCCAAGGGCGTGGGGGTGTACTTCGTCACGCAGAATCCGCTCGACATCCCCGAGACCGTGCTCGGCCAGCTCGGCAACCGCGTACAACATGCTTTACGGGCTTTCACGCCGCGCGACCAGAAAGCCGTCAAAAGCGCGGCCACCACGCTCCGCGCCAACCCCAAGCTCGATGTCGAGGCGGTAATCACCGAACTCGGCGTCGGCGAAGCGCTGGTGTCATTTCTCGATGAAAAAGGCCGACCGTGCATCGTCGAACGCGCATTTGTGTTGCCGCCGGGCAGTCGCCTCGGCGCGGTGACGCCCGAGGAACGCGCGGCAACCATCAAGGCCTCACTGCTCGCCGGGACTTACGACAAGGTCGAGGATCGCGAATCGGCTTACGAAAAACTCACGCAGCGGGTGCAGGAACAACACCTGGCGGCGAAACCCGGCACTGTCGCGCCGCAGAACGAGTCGGGCGGCGGTCTGCTCGGCGCGTTGGGCGGCCTGTTCGGCGGCTCCACCGGCCCGCGTGGCGGGCGACGTGAAGGCGCGATTGAGCTGGCAACCAAAAGCGCGGCCCGCGCCATCGGCTCCCAGGTCGGCCGCGAAATCATCCGCGGCGTGCTGGGATCCATACTCGGCGGCGGACGCCGCCGCTAATCGCTGGTGTCAGATCCGCAGCAAACCCGGCGCAATGCCTGGATCGGCATCGCCTGCGTACTCGCGGGCTCGGTGGCGTTTTCTGCCAAGCCGGTGCTGGTCAAGGCGATATACCAATATGACGTAGACACCATGACGCTGCTCGCGCTGCGCATGTTGTTCGCGGCCCCGCTGTTCCTGCTGATGGCGTGGTGGGCGGGGCGGCCGGCAGTGGCTTTCACCGCCCGCGAAATAGCCGGCATCATCGCCTTGGGCTTTCTCGGGTATTACCTCGGCAGCTTTCTTGACCTGGCTGGTCTGCAGTACATATCCGCGGGTTTCGGACGCCTGATTCTTTATCTGTATCCGACGCTGGTGCTGCTGATGTCCGCGGCGTTCCTGCAGCAGCCGCTGCGCGCCCGGCAGCTGGCGTCGCTGGGCCTGTCCTACGCCGGCATCGCGCTGGTGTTCAGCGCGGAGGTACAACTCGGGGAGAGCCTGCCACTGACAGTATGGGGTGCCATGCTGGTATTTGGCAGCGCGGTTACCTACGCAATCTACCTTGTCGCCGGCAGCCGGCTGGTGCACAAATTTGGCGCGATGCGCTTTTCGGCCTACGCCTCATTGATCGCCACCGGATTCGTGATGGCGCATTTCTTCGCAATCCGCCCCGTGCAGGCGTTGATCGTCGAGCGACCGGTTTATCTGCTGGTGGCAGTACTCGCGGTATTAGCGACAGTATTGCCGTTGTGGCTAATGGCGGAAGGCCTGAAACGCATCGGTGCCAATCAGGTTTCGCTGGTCGGCTGCATCGGGCCGTTGGCCACCATGGGCTTCGCCTGGATGTTTCTCGGCGAAACCATGACACTGGTGCAACTCGCCGGCGCAGCACTTGTACTGGCCGGCGTGCTGATCATTACCCTCAAACCGCAGGTTCAGGCATGAAATTCTGCCGTCAACTAGTGTGCCGTAGCAATTCGGCCTTCACAATGCTGCGCATAACGCATGCCTGACGGCAGGTTTTCGGCGCAGGCCAGCAATGGCGTGACATGCGTGTGGTTGTACTTCAACGCAAATTCACGCGCGGTAAGGCCGTTGCTCACGCGAATCAGCGGGTCAGCGCCGGCCACCAGCAGCACACGAACCACATCCCGGTTGCCTTGGATCGCCGCCATCATCAGCGGCGTGTTGACGTAGACCATACCGCCGTTGGCGTCCGCATCCAGGCGTGCGCCGCGCTCAATCAGATAACGCAGAGCGCGCTGCCGGTTGTTGTACGCGGCATACGCCAGCGGGGTGTAATTGTTAGGCGCATTCTCGAGACTGGCGCCCGATTCAACCAAGAGGCGCACCGCGGCGTCATGGCGATCGACTGAAGCATTGCCGTCGTCACGGAAATACGCCGCCAGCATCAGTGGCGTTTCATTGACCGGGGTGCTGGCATTGATGTCAGCGCCGGCACTGATCAGATAACGCAGGGCTTCAATCGAAGCGGCGCGTGCCGCCAGCGCCATCAACGGCGCTCCGCCGGAATACCCCGGTGCCGGCAACCTTTGATTGACGCTGAGCGTGCCGCGAGTGACCATTGCCCGCAGCGCCGAAACATCGTCCTGTTCGATGGCGTTGATGATGGCTTCGCCATCCACGCCGGAGCGGTAATCACCGCCGATCCCGGCACAGCCGGTGATGGCCAATGCGGCTGCCACGCCGCCGAATACCCGCATTGCGCGCGCCAGACCCAAAAAGTTACGCATTTTGCACATCGCCGCCTCCTCATTGCCAGCCTTGCAATGCAAAGCAGTATAGACCTTATACCCGCGGTGAAAAAGCACTCCGGGGCGCCAAAGAGCAGACGTCAACAATGTGAAATTTGGAGTCGGTTGCGCAGCCGGCCATCAGACGTTGAAGCGGAAATGCATTACATCGCCATCCTTGACGATGTAGTCCTTGCCCTCGAGGCGCATCTTGCCGGCCTCCTTGGCGGCCAGTTCGGTCTTCGCGGCGATGTAATCGTCGTAAGCGATCACTTCGGCGCGGATGAAGCCCTTTTCAAAATCGGTGTGGATCGCCCCGGCAGCTTGCGGCGCGGTATCACCCCGGTGGATGGTCCACGCCCGCACTTCTTTCGGGCCGACGGTGAAATAGGTCTGCAGCCCGAGCAGTGTGTAGCCGGCGCTGATGACGCGGTTGAGGCCGGGCTCCTGCATGCCCATGTCGGCGAGGAAAATCGCCTTGTCCTCATCGCTCATGTCGCCGATTTCCGCCTCGATCGCAGCGCACACCGCCACCACCGGCGCCTTTTCCTTCGCCGCCAGCGCCACCACCGCATCCAGATGCGGATTGCCCTCAAAACCGCCCTCACGCACGTTCGCGACATACATGGTCGGTTTGGCGGTAATCAGACACAGCGGTTTGAGCACCACCTGTTCCTCCGCCGACAGATGCAGCGCCCGCACTGGACGCGCTTCGTTGAGCGTCTCCAGGCATTTTTCCAGCACGGCCACCATGCGGGTGGCCTCTTTGTCCGTGCCGGACTTGGCCAGCTTCACGGATTTTGCAAGCTGGCGCTCGACGGCCGTCAGGTCGGCCAGCGCCAGTTCGGTATTGATGATCTCGATGTCGTCCAGCGGATTGATTCGGCCGGCGACATGAATCACGTTTTCGTCTACAAAACAGCGCACCACATGCGCAATCGCATCGGTTTCGCGGATGTTGGCGAGAAACTGGTTGCCCAACCCCTCCCCCTTGGAGGCGCCCGCAACCAACCCGGCGATATCGACGAACTCGACCGTCGCCGGTAATACTTTCTCGGGTTTTTGCAGCGCTGCCAACGTGTCCAGCCGCTGATCCGGCACTTCGACGATACCGACGTTTGGCTCGATGGTGCAGAAGGGATAATTCTCCGCCGCGATGCCGGCCTTGGTCAGCGCGTTGAACAGAGTGGATTTGCCGACGTTGGGCAGGCCGACGATGCCGCATTTCAATGCCATGATTTTTAGACCGTAAAAAAGAAATAGAAAAAAGCGTGGTGAACAGCAGGGACGATCATGCCGTGTCGTCCGCGGGTTTGGTATGCAGACGCAACATGGCGGTCTGCATGTCGCCGGCGGCGATCAGCGGCCATACATCGTGCGCACGGG
This sequence comes from Betaproteobacteria bacterium, assembly GCA_043752435.1. GTDB lineage: Bacteria > Pseudomonadota > Gammaproteobacteria > Burkholderiales > SG8-41. Next base: position 6,516 of record JAYUYQ010000219.1, on the reverse strand, counting down.
ACAAGGCGTCATCAATCGCACGCTGCTCCTCGACACGCGGCGCATGCAGCACGTAATCAACCACTTCCTGTTCGCTCGCCGCCAGTTCGCGCGGATGGCCGATGCCGATGCGCAAGCGCCAGAAGTCCTTGCTGCCAAGGCGGGCTGCCACGCTGCGCACGCCGTTACCGGAAGCGCTGCCGCCGAATTTCAGCTTGACCACGCCGGGGGCGAGATCGAGTTCATCGTGCACAATCAGGATGTCCGCGACCTCGATTTTGAAAAAATCCGCGAGCGCGCCAACGGCGCGGCCCGATTCGTTCATATAGGTTGCCGGTTTCAGCAGCCAGATGTCGCCCGTACCACCATCGCTCGTAATACGGCCGCCCGCACCACCGTCACCCGTAGCGCCGGGAATTTTCGCGACTTCGCCATGAAAACGCGCCTCGTGGCGGCACGCAGCCCCGACCGAACGCGCCAAAGCGTCGATCCACCAGAAGCCCGCGTTATGCCGCGTGGCTGTGTATTTTTTTCCCGGATTTCCTAATCCGACGATCAATTTCATGATGTCCGCTTGTTTACGTATTCATTTGCGTAGCTTATTTCTGCGCTTTATTGCCGATTCTGCACCGCCACCGAATGATATATTAACCCATTGATTTTATTATATTTTTAACAAAAACGCCCGCCAGCATTATGAGCTCTGACGGGCGCAGGTCGATCGCACCAGCCGTGAGGCGGCCGGCGCATCGCATGATTACTTCTTCTCGGCAGGCTTCTTCTCTGCAGGCTTCTTGTCGCCATCTTTCTTGTCGCCACCGGCGGCGGCAGCGCCTGCTGCTGCTTCCGGCACCTGAGCCGTAATTTCTGTAACCGGCGCGGCCACTTCCTCAACCGCAACTTCCTTCGGCACCTGCACCGTGACCACCGAGGCGTTATCGGCCTTCACTTTGGGCAGCGGTTCGACGCCCTTGGGCAGCACCAGATCGGACACGTGCATCGAGTGGCCGAGTTCCAGGTCTTTCAGATCGACCTCGATGTATTCCGGCAGATCATCCGGCAGACAGTGGATCTCGAGTTCATTGAGGATGTGCTGCACCACGCCCTTGCCAAGCTTTACGCCGGGCGAAATCTCGGCATTCAGGAAATGCAGCGGCACCGCCATGTGAATTTTTTTCTTCGGGTCGACGCGCTGGAAGTCGACATGCTGCACCTGCTCTTTCCAGGGATGCATCTGGAAATCGCGCAGCAGCACGCGGCCCTTGGCGCCTTCCAGCGTCATGTCAAGAATAGACGAGTGAAAAGCTTCAAGCTTCAGGTGACGCAGCAGCGCCTTGTGGTCAAACTCAACACTTTGCGCGTCCTTGCCGGCGCCATAAATCACGCCGGGAACGCGTCCCGTCGTACGCAGGCGGCGGCTCGCACCTTTGCCCTCTTTCGTACGCGTAAACGCAGTAACTTCGATCTTCATTTCACTCTCCAGTAATTGCGGGAATCCGCGACCAGTATTCCCGCGTTAAAAAGAAGCCGGGATGTTTTCCGGCTTCCACAAAAATTTCATACAACAAAAAGCGCTTCTTTCGGTGCGCCCGAGAACTTTGGGCGCGGTCCTATTTATTTCACACTCCGAACCTATTCAGCACATGCCCTTCAGGTGCGCCGGAGCCCTTTCGGCGCAAATCCAACTTCCGGCGCGGGCCTTTCAGGTGCGCCCGAGCAGTTTGGGCGCAAAGCCTACTTATTCGACGAATAGAGAACTCACCGAATCCTCGGCACTGATGCGGCGCATCGTTTCAGCCACCAGTCCGGACACCGTCAGCACGCGGATCTTCGCGCAATTGCGCGCCGCTTCCGTCAGCGGGATGGTGTCGGTAACGACAATTTCGTCGAGCGTCGATCCGGTAATACGTTCAATCGCCGAACCCGACAGCACCGCGTGCGTGCAATACGCCAGCACCTTCTCGGCGCCGTGTTTTTTCAGCGCGGCCGCGGCCTCGCACAGCGTGTTCGCCGTATCCACCATGTCATCGACGATCACACAGGTGCGCCCCTCGATCTCACCGATGATGTTCATCACCGTCGCGACATTGGGTCGCGGCCGGCGTTTATCGATGATCGCCAGGTCGGCCTCCAGCCGTTTCGCCAGCGCCCGCGCCCGCACCACACCACCGACGTCGGGCGATACTACGACCAGCTGCTTGTAATCGTGCTTCCAGATGTCACCGAGCAGGATCGGCCCGGAATAAATATTGTCCACCGGGATATCAAAAAACCCTTGAATCTGCTCCGAGTGCAGGTCCATGGTCAGCACGCGGTCCACACCCACGCTGCTCATCATGTTCGCCACCACCTTGGCAGTAATCGGCACCCGCGCCGAGTTCGGCCGCCGGTCCTGCCGCGCATAACCCATATACGGGATCGCCGCAGTGACACGCCCGGCTGAAGCCCGTTTCAGCGCATCCACCATCACCAGCAGTTCCATCAGCGTGTCGTTGGTCGGTGCGCAGATCGACTGCAGGATGAATACATCTTTGCCGCGGACGTTCTCGAGGATTTCGACCATTACCTCGCCGTCGCTGAACCGCCCGACTTTGGCGCGGCCGATGTGGATGTCGAGATGGCTGACCACCGCCTCCGCGAGCCGCGGATTGGCGTTGCCGGTAAACACCATCAGCCTGTCTAGCGCCACCACACACCCCCTGGATAATCTGCCACCATGACTGCCGCTGCACTACTTACTGCTTACTGCTTATTCACTGTAAAAAACCAAGTGGCTGGGGAGGAAGGATTCGAACCTTCGCATGCTGGAATCAAAATCCAGTGCCTTAACCAACTTGGCGACTCCCCAACCGAAACCTAAAACCTTTTCGACTCCGCTTTTCGATCCCGCTTTTCGATCCCGCTTCTCGACCCCGCTTCTCGATCCCGCTTCTCGACCCCGCTTCTCGACCCGCCTCTAGCAACCGATCAAAGCAGCGTCAATCGTCCAGCAATTCTGCCAATCCATAAAGGGGGTGCACATCCAGCCCCCGCGCCACAAACCCAAACATATCGGACGGACAAGCCCGCAACGCCCGCTGCGCCCCCGACTCATCGGCAAACGCCACAAACACACAGGCACCGGAACCCGTCATCTGCGCCGCACCGACCGACCGGAGCCAGGCGAGATGCCTGGCAACTTCCGGGTACAGTCTGCAAACCAGCGGTTCGAGATCATTCCCTGCCGGCACGGAAAAGCCTTGTATTTTAATCGGTTCCGAGTCCCGTTTCAATTCCGGATGCTGGAAAACCCCGGCCGTGGCCACCGTCACCGGCGGCACCAGCACCAGGTACCAGGCCGGTGCCACCGGCAGCGGCGTCAGGATCTCGCCCACCCCCCCGGCCAGGGCGGTCTGGCCGTAAATGAACACCGGCACGTCAGCGCCCAGCGGCAGTGCCAGTTCCTGCAAACGCTTGCGCGACAAGCCGGTGCCCCACAAATGATTCAACGCCAGCAGCGTGGTCGCGGCATCCGAACTGCCGCCACCCAGCCCGCCCCCGAGCGGCAGGCGCTTTTCGATGGCGATATCCGCACCCAGCCCCGTGCCCGCCGCCACCTGCAAAGCGCGCGCAGCGCGCACGCTCAGGTCATCGGCTGGGGCAACGCCCGGCAGCGGTCGCACTTGGGCAATGACGCCGTCACGGCGCACCCGCAGCCGCATCGTGTCGCCAAAATCAATGAAACGGAACACGGTTTGCAGCAGGTGATAACCGTCGGCACGCCGGCCGATGATACGCAACATCAGGTTGAGTTTTGCCGGTGCGGGAAAGCCGACCAGCTCGTTCAGTGCCGTATCATTCATCGCCGATTCACCCGCCGTCCTGCAGCCGCAGTTCATCGCGCCACTCGTCAATTACCATGCGGATGCGCTGGCCGCCCTGCGTCAACTCCAGTTGCCGCGGCAAAATGCCGCCGCCGGTTTCAGGGTAAACATAACGAATGCTCCAGCCCTCCTGTTCCAGCAGCAACAGCCGGCCGCGGGCATCGCGGTCTACGACTGCAGTCGCGCTGCCCGGCACGGTTGCGCCACGAATCCAGTGCTGCAACTGGGCGAGGGGCAGCGGCCAGCCCAGCGCCTGGCGCGTCAACCCCTCGACCGACAGCGCACGGTATTCCCGCTGATCGGCGGCGGTGAGGGTTGCGCCATTCGCGTCGGCGGCTATATACGCCAGCGTCTGCCCGATGGGCGACATCAGCCAGATCTCGTTGTCGACGGCGGTATGGCGCCAGCGGAAATTGGCGGAAAACGCGCGGCCGTCATTGCTGGCCAGCACACGGCCGAGAATGTCGAAGGGTTCGGCTGCAGGAACATTTGCGCCTGGAGTCAACATCGCGCAAGCTGCACAAAGCAGTACCGCGGCACCCGCCGCCAACAACCGGATAACGCGAAAATTCATTGCGCCGTTTGCAGAACGACGGGGGCGAGGCGCTTCACGGTGCCTTGCAGCACCTCGTTCTTGGGATGATCGCGCAGGGCATCCGCCCATACCTTGCGCGCTTCCGTCTGCCGCCCGAGCAGCCACAACACTTCGCCGAGGTGGGCGGCAATTTCAGCGTCAGGCCGCAACTCGAATGAACGCTGCAGATAACCCAGGCCCTCCTCGTTCCGCCCCAGTCGGTGCAGCACCCAGCCCAGGCTGTCGAGGATGAATGGATCTTCCGGCGCCAGTTTGTGCGCGGTTTCGATCAGCGTGAGCGCTTCGGGTAACCGCTGATTGCGATCGGCGAGCGTGTAGCCCAATGCATTGTAGGCATGGGCATGAGTGGGTCGCATCGCGATCACCTTGCGCAGGTTGGCCTCGAGCACATCAACACGGTTGATTTTCTCCGCCGCCATCGCGTGGTCATATAGCAGATCAGGCGAATCCGGCGCGCGCGCGACCGCGGCGCTGAGGAAATCAAAAGCTTCCTGGTAAGCATTGGCCTCGCGCAACAGTCCGGCCTCGGCCAGCGTGAGTTGCGTGCGCTGCTGTGCATCAGCGGTATCCACCGCCTGCAAATGACGACGCGCCTCGGTGAGTTTGCCCTGTTTCACCAGCACGCCGGCATACCGGGCCTGCGCCGGAATGTACTGCTCGCCCTGCAAGACGGCGGCATACCACTGCAGCGCCACGTCATTGCGCTTCAGTTCCTCGTTGACCTGCCCCAGATACATCCGCACCATGTCCGGGTCCTTATGGCCGATGTCCAGCGCGCGCCGCAGTTGGGCTTCTGCGGCGACATAATCCTTGGCCTGGATCGACAGCGTGGCCACCGCCATGGTGATCTCGGCGTTGTTCGGCGCATCACCGAGCAACACCTCAAACTGCTTGCGTGCCTCGGGAAAACGCCGCGCAGTAACCAGCATGCGGGCGTAATTCAACCGGGCATCGCGTGCGCCCGGATGCGCCTTGACGAAAGCCTCCAGAAAAACTATCGCCTCTTCCGCTGAGGTTCTTTGCAGCGCCTGCGCATGAAACAACGCGGCGAGCTCCCAATCCGGCCGGAGCTTAAGCGCCTGGCGCGACGCGACCAGCGCCGCGGGCTGGTCATTGGCGTTCCACGCCGCCTGGGCCACCGCGAGACTGGCTTCCGGCACCTGCGGATATTTTGCCGCCAGTGTGCGCAGCAACTTGAGTATTGCCGGCTTGTCCTGATGACCGGCCACCAGCGTCGACAACTGCAGGAAATTCTGTCCGACTTGTTCAGGATCGCCGGTCAGCCATTTTTCGAGATGGGGCAGCGCGTCGTCGAGCCGCGACTGGTTGACCAGCAACGCGATCACCGTCTGCCGCGCCCGCGCCGATTCCGGGTCGGCTTGCAGCCATAACGTCGCCGCTTCCAGCGCTGCCGGCATGAAACGTGCGTTCCAGGCGATTTCCGTAGCACGTCGCGCGATCCGCGGATCTTTGGTTTCGCGCGCGACCTCTAGGAACGCCGGCACGGCGACATGCGGCTGGCCGCGCTGAACCGCGATCTCGGCCAGCGTGATCTTGAATAGAATCGATTCGCTCAACTCAATGTTGGGCAGGGGTGAGACCCGAGGCGCGGGCAACTGCGTCACCACTTTCGGCAACGGCTTCGCGGCAGCAATCGGTGCCGCCACTTCGGGTTGCGCCGGTGACTGCGCACAGGCCGCCAAAGCAAGGATGGCAATCAGCGCTGGGATCAACGCTACAGTTCGGGTCAGATTCATTGGATGATTGGGCGGCGGGCGCGGCAACGGGACGGGATTCCAGATGCGCAATGCGCAAACGCCTTCATAATGAGCCCCATATTAGGTATATTCGATGCTTACTACAAGACTACTGACTACAAACTGCTTTTTACAAGTCCGCTTTTTACAAGTCTGCTCATTACAAGACTGCTCACCACAAGGCAACTTGCCGCAAGGCAAAAGCGCACCAGCCGTTGATGATTCCCACCGACCCCGCTTTAACCATCTGCGCCAGGGGTCTAACCCGCCGCTTTGGTACAAACATCGCTGTCAAAGCCATCGATCTGGACGTGCGTCACGG
>JAYUYQ010000218.1:0-4449 GCA_043752435.1 Betaproteobacteria bacterium | reverse complement strand
CGCCGGTATACTGCTGCCGTTGTCTCGCATCGCTATGCCATTGAATACATGAAGAAATATGTCATCGCCCGTTATCGATCTGACCCAGACCCTGCCGGAAAAAGTCGCGACAACGCTCGCCGAACGCATTGTTGATGGTACGTATTCGCCGGGATCGCGACTCATTGAAGCACTGCTGTCCAAAGAATTCGGCTTGAGCCACGGCCCGATCCGCGACGCACTGCGTTCACTGCAGCACGCGGGGCTGGTGACCATCCTGCCCTACCGCGGCGCGGTGGTCACCGATGTCACGGTGCGCGAGATCAAGGAGCTCTACCAGGTGCGCGCCGCACTGGTCGGACTGCGCGCGCGCTGGATCGCCGAAGACCCGCAACGCGATGAACTGGTCGCCAAAGTTAAGGCGCCAATTGCCCGCATGCAGCAGCTCGCCGGCAAGGACCGCGCCGAATACACGCGCGTTGCGTTGATGGTCAATCGCACCTTTACCGAGAGCCTGTCGAACAATTGGCTGCGCTCGACGCTGGCATCACTGATGCTGCAGACCAGCCGCTACACGCGGCTCGCGCTGGCCTCGGTCGCGCACCAGAAGTATTCCGCCAAACAATGGCAGGCCTTGCTTGATGCCATCAAGGCGGGTGACGGCGAACGCGCGGAAAAAATTGCCGCCACGCTGTCACAGGCGACGCGGGACGAAGCGACCACATTCCTGGAACAGGCCGCGCCGTCACCCATCACGCTTTCGCCCGTGAAATCAGGTCAGCGAAAAAAATCCGCCACCTGAACGGCAATCTACCAGCGCAGCAGCCGCGGCCCGATCATTGCCCCCACCGCGGCGGGAATCAACATACCGAGCAAATACCAGAGTCCGATGAATGGCGCCGCCAGTTCCGGACAATGCAGTGCGTAAATGATTGCACTCAGCGCACCGGCCAGCAATCCCGCCGCTGCGCCGGCCAGCGCAGGTCGCACCGGTGCCAGGGATTTCATCACCCAGAACACGGCGACAAACGCCGGCACCGACAGCAGCGGAATATTGACCAGGCAGGCCGCCCAGGTCTCGCCCCAGATCAGCATCGCACGGTCCTCCGGTGCAGCCAGCAGCGCCAGGGCCGCCAGCACCCAGATCGCCAGCACCGGGGCCGCCAGCATGGCCCCGGCGCGACCGATGGCCACACCGGGACGCGACAGGCGCACTGCGGCGAGCAGCGCACCAGCGGCCAGCGCCGCTGGGAAAGCCAGCTTGACCCAGAACATCGGCAGCCGCACCGCATCGGCGATGTCCGGACGCACGCCGAGCAGCAGCACCATCAGCAGCGCCGCACCGATCAGGCCGGCACCCAGCGCCAGCGCGTAACGCGGCAGCCAGACTCGCGGCGCGACGGCGCCCGCGTCGCTCGCCAGCATTGCAATCAATTTATCCGTTTTCATGGTCATTCCTCACGCTTATTCCTTATCAGTGCAGCCAGCGCCTTCAACCCGCGATGCACACCGATCTTGACGGCCGACTCCGACATGCCGGTGGCACGCGCGACCTCAGCCACCGACAGCCCCTCCAGTTTCATATGCACGATCGGCAGACGTTGCCGGTCGGGCAGTTGTTCCAGCAGTTTGCCCAGATCGCGCCGGGCATCGGCGGCGTCAGTATCGGAAACCGCAAACACCGCCAGTTCATCATCCAGCGGATCATTCAACATCTCGCGCCCCGCACGCCGGCGCAGCAAATCAACCAGCTTGTACCGCGCAATGGCATGAATCCACGCCGTCAGCGGCTGGCCGGGATCGTAGGTATGACGCTGGTTGTGCACGGCCAACAAAGTCTCCTGTACCAAATCTTCCACATCATCCGGCAACCGGCCGAGGCGCACCCGGAGAAATCCCCGCAAATGCGCACTCAGCAGCTTCAGACACTCGTGGTAAGCCGCTTCATCGCCGACAAGCCCGCGAACCAGCAACTCCCGCAGTCTTTCTTCGTTCGCGTTCAAGTGTCCTTGTCTTTCTATTCGTTGATCAGGCGGACTTGGTTACAGGCCGGCGGAAAAATATTACCGGCTGATTTCGCCTGATTCTGTAACCGTTGGTCGACCGGCCACGAACTAACTTGCACACCGGCCAACATCGGTTGACCGGTCAACCAACCTAACACAGGAGATTCAAAAATGTTCAAGCGCAACTTTGCAGTCATCATCGCCGCCACCCTGCTCTCCGCCGCTGGCGCCGTCCACGCCGCTTCGCCGTTCCCCTCCGCTGCCAAAGAAGACGGCGGATACTCGGTCAACGCCCAGCTGCCGGCCACAGTCAGCGGCCTGAGCGGCGCCGACTCGGTGTTTCCGTCGGCAGCCCGTGAAGGTGGCGAACGCGACGCACAATACGCCAGCCGGACCACGCCACGCAATCTGGATCGCAGCTATGCCGACGGCCGGAGCAGCGTGTTCCCCAACTCTGCGATGGAATAATCCGGGATATTTTTTCAAGCGGCTGTAACCAACGGCAGCGCCCTGCCGAACTAACCTGCAGACCGCTCGTGTCCAGCCGATCCAGGCCGGCGCGGGCGGTTGATTACCCAACCACTGACTTTCCAAACCTTATTTTTTTCAACCTTATTTTTCACCCTTATTTTTTACCCTTAATTTCAACCTCAAGGAGCTTTCAACATGAATTCGAAATCCCTGGCCATTACCGCCGTCACCCTCGCCGCCCTCGTTTCCGGCGCCGCCATTGCCCAGGACAAGGGCGCATCGATCAAAGGCGAAAAAGAGCGCTGCTACGGCATTTCGCTGGCCGGCAAAAACGACTGCGCCGCGGGTCCGGGCACCAGCTGCGCTGGCACCAACAAAGCCGACTACCAGGGCAATGCCTGGAAATATGTCGCCAAAGGTACTTGCACGGGCATGAAAACCCCGACCGGCACCGGCTCGCTGAAGCCCATTTGATCACTGGCTTTACGCAAAAACGAACCTCACGACCATGACCCACTTCCTCGACGCCGGACTGGGGCTCAAACCGCAGCATTACGACGCGGCACTGGCCTGCAGCAGGGCGGGGTTATGGTTCGAGGTGCACCCCGAGAATTACATGGTGGCCGGCGGCCCGCGCCTGGCGTGGCTGGAGGCCATTCGCAGCAAACACCCCATTTCATTGCACGGCGTGGCGCTGTCACTCGCCGCCGATGCCGAACCCGACGCAGCACATCTCAAAAGACTCGCGGAACTCGCACGACGTGTTGAGCCCGCACTCATTTCAGAACACCTTGCCTGGTCGACCTGGCGCGGCGCTTACCATCCCGACCTGCTGCCGTTTCCGCGCACTACGCAGGCCTTGGTACGTATTTCTGAAAATGTATTCAGAACGCAGGATGCACTGCAGCGGCGCATCGCCATCGAAAATCCCTCGCATTACCTGAAGCTCGACGACCACGAATGGAGTGAGGCGGACTTCCTGCGTGAACTCGCGCACCGTTCCGGCTGCGGGCTGTTGCTCGACGTCAATAATGTCTATGTCAGTGCCTGCAACATGGGTTATTCCGCCGAAGAGTACATCGACGCGTTCCCCGACACGTCGGTGATGGAAATCCATCTCGCCGGCCATGCGCCGGATCCCAATCTTGGCGACGCACTGTTGGTCGATTCCCACGACGCGCCAGTCGCCCCGGCGGTGTGGGTGCTGTATGAGCGCCTGATTCACCGCATCGGCGTGCGACCAACGCTGATTGAACGCGACGATAACTTGCCCGAGTTCGGCACGTTGCTCACCGAACGTGACCGCGCTGCTGCCGTGCTGCGCGGCTCGCTTGCGGAGGCTGCGTAATGATCGCTCCAGGCGCCCTCGCTCGTTTCCAGGATGATTTCGTGCACGCGTTAATGGCAACAAACAATGCAGCATCCCCCACGCTGGAAACACTGACTTCACAGCCTGCGTTTGCGATATACCGCAATACCGTCATCAAAGGCTGCATCGATGCGCTGCAGGCCAATTACCCTGCGGTCACGCGCCTGGTCGGCGACGAGTGGCTGCGTGCGGCGGCAGCGGTTTACGTGCACCACGCCCCACCCGTGCTGCCGATGCTGATGCATTACGGCGCTGATTTCGCCAATTTCCTCGCGCAGTTCGAACCTGCCGCTGAGCTGCCGTACCTGTGCGGCGTGGCGCGGCTCGACCACTGCTGGACTGAAGCGCATGCCGCCGCTTCAGAAGACACCCTGATGCCGGCCACGGTGGCATCACTGGCCTCAGGTAATTTTTTCCGCACGCGCCTGCAACCACATGCCGCGACTCGCTGGGCGTGGTTCAGTGATGCACCGATCTACACCATCTGGTCACGTAATCGCAGCGATGCCGTGTTTGATGGCGACCTCGACTGGCAGCCCGAGGGCGCATTGCTGACGCGGCCGCAGGACAGCGTGCAGTGGCGTGCGCTGGATCGCGCTGGATGTGCATTCCTCGACATCTGTG
>JAYUYQ010000217.1:0-4464 GCA_043752435.1 Betaproteobacteria bacterium | reverse complement strand
TTCGGATCCAGTTCCAGCAGCGCCGACAGCGCGCCGACGTAAATGATGTTCTTGAACAACTGGCGCTGGCGCGGATCGCTGTAAGTGGTGTTACAGATTTCAGTCAGCGGCATGCCGATGGCGGTGACGTCGCTGCGGAACTTGCTTGGCGGCAGCGGTTTCGAGTTGTCGTAGAACAGATAACCGCCGGACTCGATTTCCTTCAGGTCGTTGTCCCAGGTCTGCGGGTTCATCGACACCATCAGGTCGACGCCGCCGCGGCGGCCCTGATAACCCTTTTCGTTGACCCGCACTTCGTACCAGGTTGGCAGACCCTGGATGTTCGACGGGAAAATGTTGCGCGGGCTGACCGGCACGCCCATGCGCAGGATGGCGCGCGCGAACAGTTCATTGGCGGAGGCTGAACCGGAACCGTTGACGTTGGCGAATTTGACGACGAAGTCGTTGATGGCGGTGATCTGTTTCATGGTGTTCGGCTCTTAAGCCGCTTTGCGTTGCGGTTTGCGGCAGCCCGGACCCGCGTGGGTCATCTCGACCAGATATTTCTGCATGTCCCAGGCGCCTGTCGGGCAGCGTTCGGCGCACAGCCCGCAGTGCAGGCAGACATCCTCGTCCTTGGCCATGATGCGGCCGGTCATGCGCAGTTTTTCCGATACATAGAGATCCTGGTCCGGATGCAGCGCCGGCGCGGTCAGTTGCGTGCGCAGTTCGGCTTCCTCGGCGTCCGGCGTGAAGGTAATGCAGTCCATCGGGCAGATGTCGACGCAGGCGTCACACTCGATGCACAGCTTGGGCGCGAACACCGTCTGCACATCGCAGTTCAGGCAGCGCTGGGCTTCGGCAAGACCGGCCTTGGCGTCGAAACCGAGTTCGACTTCAACCTTGATGTTTTTGAGTGTGAGTTTCTGATCCTGCCACGGCACCTTGTTGCGCAGTCCCGCGGAGATGTCGTTGTTGTAGCTCCACTCGTGGATGCCCATTTTCTGCGAGATGACCACGACTGCCGGCAGCGGGCGGTCCTTCAATTCCTCGCTGTTGAGCATCTTGTCGATGGACACCGCCACTTCATGACCGTGGGCCACCGCCCAGATGATGTTTTTCGGGCCAAAGGCTGAGTCGCCGCCGAAAAACACTTTCGGATTGGTCGACTGGAAGGTCACCTTGTCGACCACCGGCATGTTCCATTTATCAAACTCGACGCCGGCATCGCGCTCGATCCACGGGAAAGCGTTTTCCTGGCCGATGGCAACCAGCACGTCGTCGCATTCAAAAAACTGTTCCGGCTCGCCGGTGGGCACCAGGCTGCGCCGACCCTTGGCGTCATAGTCGGCTTTCACTTTTTCGAAAGTCATGCCGACCAGCTTGCCGCCTTCGACCTTGCACGACTTTGGCACCAGGTAGTTGAGGATAGGGATGCCTTCTTCAGTGGCATCTTCCTTTTCCCAGGGGCTGGCTTTCATTTCCTCGTAACCCGAGCGCACGATGACTTTGACGTCTTCGCCGCCGAGGCGTTTCGCCGAGCGGCAACAATCCATTGCGGTATTGCCGCCACCCAATACGATCACGCGTTTGCCGATTTTTTCGATGTGGTTGAATGACACGCTGGCCAGCCAGTCGATACCGACATGGATGTTTTTTGCACCCTCGGTGCGACCCGGCACGTCGAGGTCACGGCCGCGCGGCGCACCGGTTCCGACCACCACCGCGTCATAATTTTCCGCGAGTATTTTTTTCAGGCTGTCGACGCGGGTGCCGCATTTGACTTCGATGTTGCCGATGCTGGTGATGTAACCGACTTCCTCGTCGATCACGGCTTCCGGCAGGCGGAAACGTGGCACCTGGCTGCGCATGAAACCGCCGGCCTTGGGATCGGCTTCGTAAATGGTGATGTCGTAACCCAGCGGCGCCAGATCGCGCGCAACCGTGAGTGATGCCGGCCCGCCGCCGATGCAGGCGATGCGTTTGCCGTTTTTCTGTTTCGGCGCCTTTGGCATACGCGCCGAGACGTCATCCTTGTTGTCGGCTGCGACGCGTTTCAGGCGGCAGATCGCGACCGGCTCCGGCTGCGAACCATGCTCGTGTGCAACCGGTTTGCGAATCTCGACATTACCTTCTTCGACACGGCCGCGACGGCAGGCGGGTTCACAGGGACGATCACAGGTACGGCCCAAGATGCCGGGGAACACATTTGAATTCCAGTTGACCATGTAGGCATCGCCGTAGCGGCCTGCAGCGATCAAGCGGATGTATTCGGGGACGGGAGTGTGGGCCGGGCAGGCCCACTGGCAATCGACAACTTTATGGAAGTAATCGGGGTGCGCAATATCAGTCGGCTTCAAAAAACAATTCCTCCAACGGTTGGCTTTATGTTGTTGTTTTTAAGTGGCTATTTTAATTTTTGGTAGCGTGTTCAAAAGTGTCGGAAATACTACGCTTTTGCTGCAGGGAATGAAAGACGAAGGACCTGCGTGTGTGCAGTGAAAACGGTGTTGCTATGAATAGACAACGCATGCCGGGAGGGGCGGATGACCACGGGCAGTGCATGATGGCGAGATACTTTATAACTATTTGTTTTTGTTGATATTATTAATCGAAATTTTATTCCAGTTTGATGCCTGCTGTTTTGATTACCTTCGCCCAGTTGACCGACTCCTGCCGTATCAGGTCGGTGAGTTGTTGCGGACCGAGGAACACCGGGTCCATGCCCTGCTTGATCAGCGTGTTGCGCATGTCGTCGGTTTCCATCACCGCGGCCAGCGTGCTGTGCAGTTTCTCGACCGCGTGTTTCGGGGTTTTCGCCGGCACGAAGATCGCACCCCAGGAATTGACGTCGAAGCCCTTCAGTCCCTGTTCGTCGAGTGTCGGCATGTCCGGCGCGCCGGGCGAACGTTTCAGCGTGGTCACGCCGAGCGCGCGCAGCTTGCCGGAAATGACGTGGGGCATGGTCGCAGCGAGTCCTGCGCAATAGGCCTGGGTCTGGCCGGCGATGGTGTCCACCACCGCCGGTGCGCCGCCCTTGTATGGCACGTGCAGCAGGTCGATGCCGGCCATCATTTTGAGCATCTCGATGCACAGGTGCGGCGTGCCGCCGACACCGGACGAGGCGAAGGACAGTTTGCCCGGACGGGCCTTGGCGTAGGCAATGAACTCCGGCAGGTTTTTCACCGGCAGCGAGGCGTTGATGACCAGCATGTACGGCACCACGGCGACCAACGCCACCGGCGCGAGGTCTTTGTCCGGGCTGTAGGCGAGTTTTTTGTAGAGGTGCGGTCCGATCGAGAACAGGCCACCGGTGCCGTAGAGCAGCGTGTGGCCGTCGGCCGGCGAACGCGCCACCAGCTCCGCGCCGATATTGCCGCTGGCGCCGGAACGGTTGTCGACCACGACGTTGTGGCCCAGGCGCTCGGTGAGTTTTGGTGCGATCTGCCGGGCGAGGATATCGTTGGAGCTGGCACCCGCCGGATAGGGCACCACCAGGCGCACCGGGCGATCCGGGAATTTCTGCGCCTGCGCCGTGCCGGTCAACAGCATCAGCGCTGCGGCGCATCCGCCCAGTTCGAGCAGCATGCGTGTTGCGGTTTTGCCCATTTTCGGCCTCTTCGCGGAAAATTGCAGCGGTAAATTTTAGGGGCGGCGATTTTTTTGGGTTATATCGCCCCGGTATTTTTAATGCTACAGACAGATGGCTGAAAAATAGATCAAACCGGGCATTATCGGTGCTGGATAAATTGCTCGGTCGTCAAGCCGATGTCCTTGGCGATCTGGCGCAGGAGGATCGGCGATAAGTCACGGCCTGTGTGGAATGGCACGGAGTCGCACGACCATCAGGATGCCGGAACTGTTTGTGTGAGCCGCGTTGTCGCACCTCAACAAAACCCAGTGCGGTGAGGATCGCGATAACCTCGCGGGGCTTCAGAACCGGGATGCCCGGCATTCAATCCACGACGACGGTTTGAATTCCGACAAACTCGGTATTGAGCCTCGGTTCGCCGTCACCGAGCAGCATGGCAATCACTTCCCGCAGATTCGCATGCAATTCATCGAGCGTCGCGCTCTGGCTATGCGCGCCGGGGAAGCCGGGCACATGGCCCACGTAGAGCTTGCTATCGGGGCAGCGCTCGATTACGGCGGTGTAGGCGTGCATGGTTGCTATCCTCAAGACAGGCTACGGTCATTCTAGCAGCTAAAAACATCAATTCACTGCATCGATCGGGTATTCGCTGTGGTCGCCTGGGCGCCCGTGAGGCCGGTTCCTTGCGCGGATGCGCCCGCATTCTTGATCACCGCATGCGGCGCAATGCCCTTCGGTTATTGCGCCCTACGTAGGCTGGCTTGTTGCCGGCACCGTGAACGTGATTTCCTGTTTTTAGTTGGGCGGGGATTGTCCGATTTCGTGTCGTCCGCCTTAACTCAGCCGTCGCTCCACGATGATTTTGCTGCCATCATGCAGTAGCGCTTATTCTT
>JAYUYQ010000216.1:0-11011 GCA_043752435.1 Betaproteobacteria bacterium | reverse complement strand
GGCGCCGTGGCGCCGCCCCTTTTCTGGGTTAATGCAGTTTAGCGCAGCGAAGCACCGTCTTTCAGGATCTTCGGCGAAATGAAGATCAGCAGTTCGCGGCGATCATCGACGCGCTGGTTATTCTTGAACAGGAAGCCCACATACGGCAGGTCGCCAAGCACCGGCACCTTGGTCGTCGTTGACCGTTCATCCTGCGTGTAGATGCCGCCGATGACAACGGTGCCGCCGTTTTCGACTAACACCTCGGTCACCACCTGCTTGGTATCGATGGCTGGACCGGACAAGGTGTTCTGGCCGACGCTGTCCTTGTTGACGCGCAGGTTCATGATCACATTGTCGTCCGGGGTGATCTGCGGTTTGACCTTCAACGACAGCGTGGCCTTGCGGAACGAAACGCTGGTGGCACCGCTGGAGGTCGCCTGCTGATACGGAATCTCCGTGCCCTGTTCGATGGTCGCTTCGATCTTGTCGGCCGTAATCACGCGCGGGCTGGAGATGATCTTGCCCTTGCCGTCGGCTTGCAGCGCCGATAGCTCCAGATTCAGGAACTTGGTGCTTTTGTCGTTAAACAGCAGGAACGAGAACACGCCCGGGTTGGCACCGGACAAGCCCTGCGCCGGCAGGTTAACAAACAGGCCGTCATTGAAGGTTCCGGCAGTGGCGCTTTGTCCAGTAGCCGCAGCGCTGTTGCCAAGACTGCCACCGACCAGGGCGTTGGTGCCATTGCCGCTGCCCACACGGAAACCCTGAGCGGTGGTGTCGTTGAAACCGAGTCGAGCGCCAAGGTTACGACTGAACGTGTCATTGGCTTCAACAATTCGCGACTCGATCATCACCTGACGAACGGGAATGTCGATCTGTTTCAGCAATTTGCGGATTTCCTCAAGCCGAATCGGCGTGTCCTGCACAAACACCGTGTTGGTGCGCACGTCAACCACGGCGCTGCCGCGTTTCGACAGGATTTTCTGTGCCGGATCCGACAGCAGTTTCTGGAATTCTGCCGCTTTTTGGTAATTGACTTGCATGCTTTCGGTGCGCAGCGGCTCAAGGTCGGAAATCTGTGCACGGGCCTCAAGCGCAAGTTTTTCGCGCGTGGCCAGCTCATCACGCGGTGCAATCCACACCACGTTGCCGGTTTTGCGCATGTCCAGGCCTTTGCTCTGCAGAATGATGTCCAGCGCCTGATCCCAGGGCACATCCTTCAGGCGCAGTGTCAGGCTGCCGCCGACCGTGTCGCTGGTGATCACGTTGAGACCGGTAAAGTCGGCGATGACCTGCAGGACTGCGCGGACTTCGACGTTCTGGAAGTTCAGCGACAATTTTTCACCGGCAAATCCCGGCTGCACCAGCCGGTTGGCATCATCCGCAACTTTTTTGACTTCGAGGATGAATTTATTGTCCGTCTGGTAAGCCGAGTGTTCCCAGGCGCCGCGCGGGGTAATGACCATGCGCGTGTTGTTGCCCTGGGTAAAGGTTTCAATGGTATCCACCGGAGTGCCGAAATCGACGACATCCAGCTTGCGCTCAAGATTTTTCGGCACAGCAGTGTTGATAAAATCAATGATCAGCGAACGCCCCTGGGTCCGCAGGTCGATACCGACCTGGTTGTCCGACAGGTCGATCACTACCCGGCCTTCACCGGCACGCCCGCGGCGGAAATCGATGTCGCGAAGACTGTGTTTGCCGTCACCAGGCTTGGCCTGGGCGAAAGTCTGCGCCGGCGCTGTTGCGGCGCTCGCGGCGGTGGCCCCACCCAGCGTAATCATGATCGTGTTGCCTTCAATTTTTGCGTCATAACCCAGCGGTCGAGCGGTTTCCAGGACGATGCGGGAACGATCTCCGGCCTGAACGATATTGATGCGCCGGACATCGCCTTCACCAACTTCCTGCACGTTTTTGCCGGATCCGTTGGTGGTGTTCGGGAAATCAAAAGCGATACGCGGCGGGTTGTTGACAGCAAAACTTGCTGGGGTTGCAGCCGGGGCGCTTTTGAGTGTGATCTTGACCAGCGTCACGCCGCCCTGCTGTCCGGAAACGTTGACAGTTTCGATGCTGTTCTGAGCATGGGTGGTCGTGGCCATCAGGGCGAAGCCTGTTGCGGCGACCAGCCCGGAAACGCGCGTCATTAACTTGAAAAATCGAATCATTTTTTAGTCTCCTGTTCTTGCAGCATTAGCGCCTGTTCTTTTACTTCCCAATTGCCGCCGCTGTCTTGAACGATTTCCTTGAGTTTGATGTCTGTTTCCGTAATGCCCACGATCTTGCCAAAGTTCTGGCCCAAATAGTTACCCGAAGAAACGCGGTATAGCCCTTTGTCCGGTGCCCGGACTAGCGCAAAAACTTGGCCCTTCTGCTGCAGGGTGCCGACCATCGCGAGATTTTCGAGCGGGAAAGCTTCGAGCGCTTCGCGTTGTCGGTTGAAGTCGGGTTGTATCCCGCCTTTAGCTGTTGTTTTCGGCGGTTCGATCTTGCGCGACTTGAAGGGATCGGTCAGATCGTATGCGTTGTAGGCAAAAGGTTCGTAAGGCTTGACATCAGGCAGCGGTGGAATCCGCCCGCCCGGCATTTTGTCGGATTCCTTGACGAACTCGCGCAGATCCGAATGTTCTTCCCCGCTGCACCCACCTAGCAACAGCGCACATGAAGCAATAAAAAGGGCCGATTTAACGTTCATTTTTTGGCTCCGGCGGCCGGTTTTTTCTTCTGTGCTGCAATTTCACCTTCGTCAAGATAACGGAAGGTTTTTGCGGTGGCGTCCAGAGTCAGGCCATCCTTGGCCGCACTCAGCGAAATATCGTTCAGCGTAACGATGCGCGAGAGTCTCCCGATATCGCTGGCAAACGCGCCGAGGTCGTGATAATTGCCGGTGACCCGTATGGTGATCGGCAACTCCGCGTAAAAGTCTTTTGGCGATTCACTTGCTGCAGGCCGGAACAGTTCGAACTGCAGGCCGCGGCCGAGGCCTGCCTGGTTGATATCGGTGAGCAGCGCATCCATTTCCGATTTGCCCGGGAGCTGTTTCAGCAGGGCACCGAATTGCGATTCAATATCCACCAGCTGCTTGCGGTAGGCAGGGAGGTCAATCGCCTGCTTTTTCTTGCTGAGGAACGTGGTGCGTAGCTGTTCTTCCTTGGCTTTTGCGCCATCGATCTGGGTGATCTGGTCCTGCCAGTCAAACCAGTAGCTCACGAAGACCAATACCAGCAACAGCAGCAGCAGAACGCCGAGCTTTGGCAAAATCGGCCAGCTGCCGATTCTATTGGGATCCAGCCTTTTGAGTTCGTCCAAAGTCATGGTTTAGCCCTTCTTCCCGCCTTTTTTGGCATCCGACTCGACTTCACGCACGACATCAATGTTCATCGTGAATTCGTTGATGCGCGTGCCGCTTGCTGACGCAGCCTTGATTTCCACCAGATTGGCGTTTTGCAGGTATTGCGAACCCTCAAGGTTACGCATTAGCGTTGAAACACGCGCCTGAGACTGGGTATATCCGCTGATGGCCACCTTGGTGCCCTGCTGCTTGATCGATTTCAGATACATGCCATCCGGAAGCTGCCGGATCAGCTGGTCGAGCAGATGCACGACTTCAGCACGATTGCTTTGCAGGGTTTCCACCACCTGCTTGCGCTTGAGCAATGCTGCGGTCTGCTCTTTCAGCTTGTTGATCTCGGCAATTTCTTTGTCGAGCTTGACGATCTCGCCGTCAAGATAGCTGTTGCGGGCATTCTGGTTCGTCAGCTGACCGTCCAGATAAGTGTGCACAACACCCCAGATTGCGGCGCTCGCCACGAGAACCACGCCCAACATGATGAAAAATTGCGTTTGCTGCTGCTTGCGCCGCATCTCGCGATGCGGCAGAAGGTTGATGCGGGTTGTCATTTATCGAACCTCCTCATGGCAAGGCCGCAGGCGACCATCAACGAGGGTGCGTCCTGTTTGAGGCTCTTTTCACGAATACGGCTGGACATCGACATGCTGGAAAACGGATTGGCAACAGAAGTTTCCACCTGAGTGCGCTTGGCAACAGCCTCGTCCATGCCGGGGATTGCTGCGCAGCCGCCCGACAGCACGATGTAATCCACTTTGTTGAACTGTGTCGAAGAGAAAAAGAACTGAATCGCGCGCGCGACTTCCTGGCCGAGGGTATCCATGAAGGGCAGCAGCACTTCCGACTCATAGTTCTCCGGCAAGCCGCCGGCGCGTTTTGCCGCTTCAGCTTCTTCCGCTGAAAGGCCGAATTTGTTCTGAATTTCCTGGGTGAGCTGTATACCGCCAAAAGGCTGTTCGCGCATGTAGACCGACTGGTCATTGCGGATCACGTTGACATTCATGGTAGAGGCGCCGATATCGACGACCGCGATGTTCAGATCGCGACCGCGCTCCGGCAACGAGGCCTCAATCAATTCGAATGCGGACTGGGCTGCGAAAAGATCAACGTCCATTACGATCGCTTTCAGGCCAGCGCCTTCGGCGACTGCCACGCGATCTTCGATTTTATCCTTGCGCGAGGCTGCAATCAGCACTTCGACATCTTCAGGACTGTTCGGCGCAGGGCCCAGAACCTGATAGTCGAGGTTGACCTCATCGATAGAAAACGGAATGTATTCGTTGGCTGCCCGTTCGACTTCCAGACCAAGATCGTCGTCCGACTGACCGGCCGGCACCAGCACTTTTTTGCTGATGACCGCCGCGTTGGGCAGGGCAAGGGCAATATTCTTGAAATTACTGCCGAGGCGTTTGTGGCAGCGTTTGACGGCTTCGATGACGGCGTCGAGGTTGTTGATGTTGCCTTCAACAACGGATTCCGAGGGCAGCGGCTCAATGGCATAACGCTCAAGGCGGTAGACGCCTTTGCCAGCGTCCGCGATCTCGACCATTTTCACCGCCGAGGAACTGATATCGGCGCCGATCAGTGGCGGCATCTTGGGCTTGAATAGACCCTCGATAACGTCAAAGTTAAGGCTGAATTTTCCTTTAGCCATATGTTTTTAGCGCGAACTCCCCACAATTCACTTTAGACATTAGCAGCAAGCTTTTATTACGTAAAGACTTTTAGCTGCGTTCCCTTTGCGGTTCGATCCGCCTATAATGCAGCCGCTACGGTTCATACTCTGCAGGATTTTCTGCTTTCAAGCAATAAGATTTTGCATTAGGTGTGGCGCGTAACCCACAGATTAATTTGACTTTTCTCACGAAATTTTTTTTCCACTAGATGTCTGTTCGTTGGTGGGCTTTCCCACTATTACTGGTATTTTTGCTGACTGCGGCTGCTAGTCTGGTCATCGGCTTTGCCGCGGTAATGGTCGTTCCGACCCTCCCGTCGCTGGAATCGCTGACGGATTACCGCCCCAAAATACCCCTCCGAGTCTACAGTGCGGACGCTCAGCTGATCGGCGAGTTTGGTGAGGAACGTCGCGCGGTCATCAAGCTGGCACAGGTGCCGAAAAGCCTGATCGATGCCATCGTTGCCGCCGAAGACGAGCGTTTCTACCAGCATGGCGGCGTCGACTATCTGGGGGTTGCCCGCGCCGCGCTGTCGAATTTCGCATCCGGCGGTGTAAAACAAGGCGCCTCAACCATCACCATGCAGGTGGCGCGGAATTTTTTCCTATCCAAGGAAAAGACGCTGACCCGCAAATTCAATGAAATGCTGCTGGCTTTCAAGATCGAATCCAGCCTCAGCAAGCAGCAGATCCTTGAGCTCTATATCAACCAGATCTACCTCGGACAGCGGGCTTACGGCTTTGCTGCAGCAGCGCAGATCTACTATGGAAAACCCCTGGATCGGCTGACTATCGCCGAACACGCGATGCTGGCCGGGCTGCCGAAGGCACCGTCCCGCTTCAATCCGGTGGCTAACCCGGCCCGCGCAAAACTGCGTCAGCAATATGTGCTCAGGCGCATGCGTGAGCTGGAAATGATTACACCCCAGGAATTGGCCGCGGCCAACAAGGAAGGGCCGCCGGTCAGACAGGTGATGAATGAATACGGGGTACGTGCGGATTATTTTGCAGAGATGGTGCGTGCCCAGATGTTTGAGCGCTATGGCGAAGAAGCCTACACCCGTGGACTGAAGGTCTATACCACGCTGAATGTCGAACATCAGCGGGCGGCATACCAGGCCTTGCGTAAAGGTGTCCTCGAGTATGACCGGCGGCACGGCTACCGCGGCCCGGAAGCCTATGTTGAGTTGACCGGTCAACTGACGGACGAGAGACTTGAAGACGCGCTGCAGGATGTGGCCGACAGCGATGAGCTCCATGCGGCCATTGTGCTTGAAGCAATGCCTAAGCAGGTTCGCGTCTATCGCGCCGGCGGCGAGTACATCACGATTGCAGAGGATGGGCTGAAATTTGCAGCCCGCATGCTCGGCGACAACGCTGCGCCCAACCAGCGTATCCGCCGTGGCGCGATCATCCGGCTCTCTCGCGACGATAAAAACCGCTGGCAGATCGTCCAGTTGCCGGTGGTCGAATCGGCGTTCGTTGCCGCGGATCCCCGTAGCGGCGCAATCCGGGCTCTGGTCGGCGGCTTTGATTTCAACCGCAACCAGTTCAACCATGTCACTCAGGCTTTGCGCCAGCCCGGCTCAAGCTTTAAACCGTTTGTCTATTCCGCGGCACTGGAAAAAGGCTTTACCCCAGCCACTGTCATTAATGATGCGCCGCTGACATTTACCGCAGCGCAAACCGGCTCCGAACCCTGGGAACCGAAAAACTATGATGGCAAGTTCGACGGCCCGATGCGTCTGCGCACGGCACTGACGAAATCAAAAAACCTGGTGTCAGTGCGCATATTGCAGGCGATCAGCCCGCAATACGCGCAGGACTATATTGCACGTTTTGGTTTTGATCCCAAAATGCATCCGCCGTATTTGACGATGGCGTTGGGCGCGGGCAACACAACTCCAATGCAAATGCTGGGCGCTTATTCAGTCTTTGCCAACGGCGGTTATCGCATCGCACCTTATTTTATTGAACGCGTGGAAGATGACAAGGGCAACAGGCTAATGGTCAATCAACCGCAGATTGCCGGAGAGTCCGCGGAGCGGGTCATTGATGCGCGCAACGCGTTCATCATGACCAGTCTGATGCGCGATGTGGTACGCGCCGGGACCGCAACCCGCGCCATGCGCTTGAAACGCAATGATCTCGCCGGCAAGACGGGCACCACCAACGAGTTTGTCGATGCCTGGTTCGGCGGTTTCCAGCCGACATTGGTGGCGATTGCGTGGGTGGGTTTTGACCAGCCGAAAACACTGGGGCGCAATGAGACCGGCGGAAGTGCGGCGTTGCCGATCTGGATTGATTACATGGCCGTGGCGCTGAAGAATGTGCCTGAAGTACCCTTCAACCCACCGTCCGGGGTCATGGT
Source organism: Betaproteobacteria bacterium (assembly GCA_043752435.1). Classification (GTDB taxonomy): domain Bacteria; phylum Pseudomonadota; class Gammaproteobacteria; order Burkholderiales; family SG8-41. Next base: position 3,637 of record JAYUYQ010000216.1, on the reverse strand, counting down.
GATGCAGATCGATCCGGCAACCGGTATTCGCTCCAGCGGTGGCGGCATCAGCGAATATTTTTATCAGGAATTTCCTGCGCCTGGCCACGCCGCTGAAACATCCGGCGCAGAAAAGCTTCCGGACGACGCCAAGAACCAGCTGTTTTAGGAGCGCGGAATGGCCAGAGAGCGGGGCCGCGATGACACACGCAGTGCAATTGCCGTGCATGCCGCCCGGCTGATGGCGCAGGACGGTATTGAAGATTACGGTTTGGCCAAGCGAAAGGCGGCGAAACAACTGGGCATTCCCGATTCAAGCCGGTTGCCCAACAACGATGAAATCGATGCCGCACTGCGCGAATACCAGGACATTTACCGCAGTGATGACCAGGACCAGCGCATCCGGAACTTGCGTGAACAGGCAGTCCGTGCAATGCGTGAACTGTCCGCTTTCGATCCGCATCTGACGGGATCGGTGCTGTCCGGCATGGCGGGGCCGTACGCGGTAATTCACCTGCAGCTGTTTACCGATAATCCGAAAGCGGTTGAGCTGTTCCTGATCGACCGCAAGATGCCGTACAAGACCGGACAGAGCCGACTGTATGCAGGGCATGAGCCGCGAGTACTGCCGGTGTTCAGCATCAATGTAGAGGATACCGAGATCGAATTAACCGTGTTGGACAGCCGCGACCTGCGTGCGCCGGTGCGGGCAACCGCGGAAGGCCGGGTGATCGAACGCGCCAGATTGCCGGCGGTTGAAGCACTGCTCGCTTAGAGCGGTTTTTGCGTACTTCCCGCGCTCAGGCCTTGCCCTGATTCAGCCAGCGCGCGGCATCCAGCGCGAAATACGTCAGCACGCCGTCGGCGCCGGCGCGTTTGAACGCCAGCAATGATTCCATTACGCACTGCTGCTCGTCGAGCCAGCCGTTCGCGGCGGCAGCCTTCAGCATCGCGTACTCACCGCTGACCTGATAGACATAAGTCGGCGCCTTGTACTGGTCCTTCACCCGGCGCACGATGTCCAGGTATGGCATGCCCGGTTTGATCATCACCATGTCGGCGCCTTCCTGCAGGTCGAGGCCGACTTCCCACAAGGCCTCGTCGCTGTTGGCAGGATCCATCTGGTAATTGCGTTTGTCGCTTTTGCCGAGATTTTTGCCGGACCCGACGGCATCGCGGAACGGCCCGTAAAACCCCGAGGCATACTTGGCTGAGTAAGCCATGATCTTTGTGTTGATGTAACGCTTGCTGTCGAGCGTCGTACGGATTGCGCCGATGCGCCCGTCCATCATGTCGGAAGGTGCGACGATATCCACACCGGCCGCAGCGCAGACCAGTGCCTGACGCTCAAGCACGGCGACGCTTTCGTCGTTCAGCACATAACCGCTGGCATCGATGACGCCGTCTTGGCCATGCGTGGTGTATGGATCCAGCGCGATATCGGTGATCACGCCTAACTCGGGAAAACGTTTTTTCAGCGCCGCCACTGCGCGCGGTACCAGACCTTTAGGATTGACAGCTTCGCGTCCGTCCGCTGTTTTCAGTGAACGCTCGATGGCTGGAAACAGCGCGATGGCCGGAATGCCGGCCTTGAGACAGATGTCGGCATGACGGAGTAATTGGTCGATGGTGTAGCGCTGCACCCCGGGCATGGAATCCACAGCGACGCTGCGGTTTTTGCCGTCAATGATGAACACCGGATAAATCAGGTCGTCCGTGGTCAAACGATGTTCGCGCATCAGGCGCCGCGAAAAATCGTCTTTGCGCATGCGGCGCATCCGCACCGCGGGAAATTTGCCTACAGGAGACATGAGCTAACACCTTGGAAATACGGGAAGTTTTCCGCTGCCCGCGACGGTGGGAACTAATCCGAATTATAGTCGTCTGATATTACAGATGACTTCGGTTGTCTCCCGCTTCCCTCCCTGAGCGGGTGCCTTAAACCTAATTTAAGGCTCTTCGCCCCCGGTTTACTCCCCTTAACCGGGGGCTTTTTATTGTTTCAGCCAGCGCGCGATGACGGCTTGGGCCTGCTTCACGCCGGTCTTGCTGGTACCGGAAAAAATCTGTGCCGTGGCTTCGCCGGGATGACGTGCGAGATCAGTCGTGGTCTGTTTTAGCATCGCGTCAGCCTGCTGCCGGTTCAGTTTGTCGGCCTTGGTCAGCAGCACATGCACCGCTTTATTGGTGGGCGCCAGCCAGTCCAGCATTTGCCAGTCCAGAGGGGTCAACCCGCGCCGAATATCGACAATAATTATCAATAAAATCAATGAGTTACGATTTGAGATGTAAGTGCCAATTAACTCATCCCAGCGCACCTGCTCATGGCGCGGCACCTTGGCATAACCATAACCCGGCAGGTCGACCAGCGAGCACCGGTTGCCCATGTCGAAAAAATTGATGGCCTGGGTGCGCCCGGGGGTTTTACTGACAAACGCCAGCTTGCGGCGGTTGGCGAGCGCATTGATCGCCGTGGATTTACCGGCGTTGGAGCGGCCGGCAAAAGCCACCTCGGCACCCTGATCCGGCGGCATATCGGGCAGCTGGTGTACGGCGTAGCGAAACTCGAGTTGCGAAAACAGGGACACGATTGTTGATCCTTGGGGCGCGGGGAGTGAGGGGAATGCGCCGGACGGAATGTTATAGAATACAAACCTTTTTTACGACCGGCCTTTTTTAAGACCGCATGATCAAGGAGTATGCATGGAACACCGCCACTTGAACCGCAACCTGAAATCCTGGCGGCTGCTGGCCCTTGTGGTGGGAGCGCTGGCGGCACAAAGTTTAGCGGCACAGGGCGTGATCAAAGGCGATCCGGCCAAAGGTCAGCAGATTGCAACTCAGGTTTGCGCAGCCTGCCATGCTGCCGACGGCAACAGCGCTATCCCCGTGAATCCCAGCCTGGCCGGCCAGCATCCGGAATACACCTACAAGCAGCTGGTGAATTTCAAGCCGCAGGGCGGCAAACCGGCCGAACGCAATAACGCCGTGATGGCCGGTATGGTGGCGAATCTCTCGGACGACGACATGAAAAACCTGGCGGCGTATTTTGCATCGCAGAAAGCCAAGCCGGGCGTGGCGCGGGATGCCAATCTGGTCAAGCAGGGCGAAGCCATTTACCGCGGCGGTGTCGCCGCCAAGGGTGTTCCGGCCTGCGCTTCCTGCCACTCACCCAACGGCGCCGGCATGCCAGCGCAGTTTCCGCGGCTCGCTGGTCAACATGCCGACTACACCTCGGGCCAGCTGAAAGCCTTCCGCGTCGGACAACGCGCCAACGATGCCGCGCAGATGATGCGGGGCGTGGCGGCAAAAATGAGCGACCAGGAAATTGCCGCCGTGTCCGAGTACATCGCGGGCCTGCGCTGATATTTTCCCTGTTGGTACAATTTTAAAAAGGGTGACTGCCGCAGTCTCCCTTTTTTGTCCGCGTTTTGTTGGCTAACTGGTTGGCTAACTGAATTTTAATGGCCCAGCACACCCGATCCCGCGCAGCTTACGACCTGCTGTCGTCAATGCGTTTTGCCATCAGCCTGCTGACCGTGCTGGCGATCGCGTCGGTCGTCGGCACGGTACTGAAACAGGCCGAGCCCTATCCCAATTACATTTCGCAGTTCGGCCAGTTCTGGTTTCCGGTATTCGAAGCGCTGGGTTTGTACGA
>JAYUYQ010000215.1:0-11020 GCA_043752435.1 Betaproteobacteria bacterium | reverse complement strand
CAATGACGATGTTCTGCGGCGTCATCGGTTTGAGGATCACGGTGTAGATCACGGCGTATCCGACAAACGTCGCCAGTGTCAGCCACATCGTCAGCGCGTTGACCCATTGATACAGCAGCAGCAGGCCGATGCCGCCGACCACACCGGAAAAAATCATCGTCTCCAGCGACGTCAGCTGGCCGCGTGGCAAGGGCCGCGCCTGGGTGCGCATCATCAGCGCGTCGATTTTCTGCTCCACCAGACAGTTCACCGCCGCTGCCGCACCGGCCACCAGCGCAATGCCCAGCGTCGCCGCGAACAGGATGGTCACCGGCACCATCCCCGGGGTCGCGAGGAACATGCCGATCACCGCGGTGAATACGATCAGCGACACCACGCGCGGTTTGGTCAGCGCGTAGAACAGCTGGATGCGGGCATACAGTGTTGTCGGAGCAACGGTGGAGGACATTGTTGAATCAGGATTGAGGATTGCGGATTGAGTGCCGTGTAAGGATCGCGTGCCCACCAGTGTGGTCATTCAATCCTCAATCCCCGCTCCTCAATCCTTGAGAGAGCACGAAGTTTATCACCACCATGGTCAGCAATAACATCGCCGCGCCGGCATTGTGGCCGGCGGCCACCAGCAGCGGAAGTCCGCCCAGCACATTGGCAATGCCCAGCGCCACCTGCACCAGCAGTACACACAACAGCGCAATGCCGTAGCGGGCCAGTCCCGGGCTGCGCGCAAGCCACAGCGCAAAGCCACCGACATAGAGCAGCGTCACCAGCGCGCCGACGCGATGCGTCCAGTGAATCGCGGTGATGGCGTCATAACTCAAGTGCGTGCCAGCGGCGGTCATGCCCAGATCACGCACCAGTTGGAAGCCGTGGCGGAAATCCATCTGCGGCAGCCACTCGCTGTGGCAGGTCGGGAAATCGACGCAGGCCAGCGCCGCGTAATTGGTCGAAACCCAGCCGCCCAGCGCAATCTGCACAATCACCACCAGCAACGCCAGCACCGCCCACGGCCGTAACCGCGCTGCTGCCGCAGGTGCGACGGCCGGCGGTGCCTGCTGGCGCAGTGCCAGCCACACCAGCAGCGCCAGCAATGCCAGGCCACCCAGCAGATGCAGCGTGACGATCGCCGGCTTTAGCAGCAGCGTCACGGTCCACATGCCCAGGGCAGCCTGCAACAATACCAGCGCCAGCAAGCCGGTGGCCGGCAGGGGGGACTGCTGCAATTCACGGCGCCGCGCCCAGGCGATGACGGTAATGGCCAGGATCAGCAGACCCAGTCCACCAGCGATGTAGCGATGGAACATTTCCTTCCACGCCTTGCCCAGCGACACCGGGCCATGGGTGCCGCCCTGTTCCTGGACAGCGCGCGCGATGTCGTCCTGCGCATGATGCGGCGTCAGTTCGCCGTAGCAACCGGGCCAGTCGGGGCAGCCGAGCCCGGCGTCAGCCAGGCGCACGTAAGCGCCGACGACGACCACGACGAAGGTGTAAATCACCGCGAACCAGACCAACTTTCGGAACATGATTAAAATATCAATAAAAACAGATGGTTAAACATATCTATCGATACATTCTTAATACGATCAGCCGATGCGCGACACTTTGAGCAGGCGCTCCAGATCCTTTTTCATGCGGCTGGGATCGGCTTCGCGCGGATACCTCAGCACCAGGTTGCCCAGCGGATCGACCAGATAAATATAATCGCTGCGCGCGCCGGCATGCGGTAACGCTTCAAGCAACGCACTGCCTGCGGCCGCACTGCCTGCGACATTAACCAGCCACGTGCCCTCGAACTCGGCACGCAGGCGCGGCGCCGGCTGGCCACCGCCGGTGATCAGCCACACACGCTCAATACGCTCTGGGTACTTGCCCTGCGTCTTGCGCACCTGACGGATCTGCCACAGCTTTTTTTCACAATAGGCATCACAGGCCGCGTCATCCACAGTGACAAACAACCATTTGCCGCGCAGTTGCGCCAGGGCAAACGCTTTGCCGTCCGTCAGCTTCAGCGCCGCGGCGGGCAGTTGTTTGTCCGCCATCAGCTCGCCGTAGTTCACCCGCCCTTCAGGCTGGTAAAAATAATACGCGGCAAACGAGGCGACAAAAGGTGCGATACACACCGCGGCCACCAGCCACAGGGTTTTACGGCTTTGCGGCGGGGCGGCGTTTGACATGGGTCACCAGGTAATAAATCAAAATGGCGAAGCTCAGCGCGTACCACTGAAACGCATACGCCAGGTGTGTGTTGCGACCGAGGTCGGGCCGGCTCCAAACGCGCACCAGGCCGTCGCCCGTAACACTGTTCTGCTGGATCACGAACGGCTGCAAGTCGAGACCGGTCTCCTGCCGGTAACGATCAAACACCAGGTTCTGCCGGATCGGGCCTTCCGCGACCTGCGTCGAGAGCTCAAGGTAGCGTTCGCTATACGCGACGGCAATACCCTGCACCAGCTGTTCGCCGGCGGGTGTATCCATCTGCGGCGGACTGCGATCGCGATTACCGGCCACCCAGCCGCGATTGACCAGGACATAGCGCTGTGATCCGGCGATGCGCAGGGGCGTTGCCACATGCAACCCCGGCCGGTGCTGATGGATGCGATTGTCAATGAACACCGTGTGCTGCGGCACAAATTCGCCGCGCACTTCGACGCGGCGGAACAGGATGCCATCGCGTTCCATCAGCTGCCCGCCGATGCGCAGCGCGGGCTCGCGCGTCTGTGCGTCGTAACGCTGCTGCAGGTTTTCCTTGTACTGCGCCCGCCCGATCTGCCACTGGCCGAGCGCCAGCGTCAGCGCGATGCCGGCCACAGCAGCAGCACTGCCCCAGCGCCGCGGCCGGAATTCGTATGCTCCAATGCTGATCGCTGCCACTGCTGTTGAAACCCCATGAATAATGACAAAAACATGGCTTCGCATGTTTTTGGAAACCATCAACAGACCTGCTGGGTTAAACTAAAACTACTATGCGCATCATCGTCATACTGTTCATTATCGTCATCCTCGCGAGCCTGGGCTCCGCCCTGTATTACATGGTCAAGGATCGCGGCACCACCGAGCGCACCGCCAAGGCGCTGACCATCCGCATTGCATTATCGATCACGCTGTTCCTGCTGCTGATGCTGGGTTTCCACTTCGGCCTGATCACGACCCGGATTTGACCCCGGGCTGATTGCCCCGTTCCCCCGGCACCACAGCGGGTATCATCAAAAAAAACGATCAAAAAAACGCCGCGATCACGCGGCGCCCAATCCCCTAGCAGGGGTACCTCCTCCCCGTGCAAATCACGCTTTGCGGTTTTGCCGGCCGATTACGCGATTCGCCGCCTTGAATTCCTAGAGCCAGTAAACCACCACGAACAGGATCAGCCAGACCACGTCGACAAAATGCCAGTACCAGGCGACGCCTTCGAAACCGAAATGGTTATCGGCCGTGAAATGGCCGGCGACGCTGCGGAACAGGATCACCCACAGCATGATCGTGCCCACCGTCACATGGAACCCGTGGAACCCCGTCAACATGTAGAACGTGGCGCCATACGCGCCCATCGTCATTTTGAGGTTCAGCTCGGAGTAGGCATGCATGTACTCATAAATCTGGAAACCGAGGAAGGTCATGCCCAGCGCAATGGTCAGCACCAGACCCCAGATCAGATGAGTACGGTTGTTTTTCAGTAAACCCCAGTGCGCCCAGGTGATGGTCGCGCCGGAAGTCAGCAGCAGCGCGGTATTCAGCGCAGGAATGCCCCAGGCACCCATCGGCGAAAACGTCTCTTTGATGCCGGGACCGGAAACCGGCCAGTCTGCCTTGAAATTCGGCCACAGCAGTTGCTGGTGCTCCAGCGAACCCAGATCCGGAACCGAGATCACGCGCATGTAAAACAGGACGCCAAAAAAAGCTGCGAAAAACATGACTTCGGAAAAAATGAACCAGCTCATGCCCCAGCGGAACGACAGGTCAACCTGCTTGTTGTATTTGCCCGCTTCGGATTCATGGGCCACGGTGGTGAACCAGCCGGCGAACATGAAAAACAGAATCAGGAAACCGATACCCAGCAACGCATAACCCAGCGGCATGCTGTTAACGGTCAACGATGCGCCGAAGCCGAGAAAACCTATCGCAGTCGCGGCGACGATCGGCCAGTGAGACGGTTGCGGCAGATAATAGTTGCCAGTGGTTTGAGTCGACATGCTGGTTTCTCCCCGAATCCCTACGTTATTCCTGCGTTTAATTCCGCACTTGTTCCTGCGCGTGTTACTGAATCTGCCGATCAGCAACCATCAGCGGGTGACGAACTGCACCACAGATACGATGGTTCCCACAAAAACCGCGGCGGCAATGATCCCTATCATGATCACCTGCTTCGGCGTCACATCAATCTTCTCCGGCTCTCCGCGCTTGCGGATCCCGATAAACGCCGAGAGCACCATGCGCATCACTTGGAACAGCGTGGCTTTGCGCGGTTTACCGGGCATCGCAATCTCCATCAACTCTGCCCGCCGCTTTTTACCGGCGCCGTTGAGGCGCCCTTCACTTCAAAAAAAGTATACGACAGCGTGATGGTGTTCACATTTTCCGGCAACGTCGAATCGATCACGAACTGCACCGGCATGCGTTTGGACTCTCCCGCCTGCAGCGGTTGCTGCTTGAAACAGAAACATTCCATCTTCTTCACAAAGGGTGCCGAATGCTTCGGGCTGTAACTCGGTATCGCCTGCCCGACGATGGCATTGGCGCCGTTGTTGCGCACGTCGTATTCGATCTGGATCATCTCGCCCGGATGCACCCGCACACTGCGCTGCACCGGTTTGAAATCCCACTCCAGCCCATGTGCATTGGAGTCGAACTCCAGCGTAACCCAGCGCGACTTGTCGATCTGGGTGTTCTCGACCGCGGCCGCCGGCTTAATCAGGTTGTTGATACCGGTGACTTCGCAGATTTTTTCGTAGAACGGCACCAGCGCAAAACCGAAGCCGAACATCGCCACAGCGAAAATCGACAGCTTGGTCATCATCCGGCGGTTGGCGCGTTCGTTTTTCATAGGTTCAGCAGGTAATATTTGACCATCACACCAAAGAAAAACGCGGCAACGATCAACCACAGCAGGGCTGCGGTGCGACGGTTGCTGCGTTTGACTTCAATCTGGGACATGCTTATTCGCCAAACTCATTTTCGCCAACTTACTTCACCACCGGCGGCGTCTCGAAACTGTGCCACGGCGCCGGTGACGGCAGGTGTGTCCACTCAAGGCTGTCCGCACCTTCCCATTGCCGCTCCGCGGCCTTCTCGCCGCTGCGGATGCAATTGATCACGATGTAGAGGAACAGCAGCTGCGACAGACCAAAACCAAAGGCGCCGATCGACGAGATCATGTTGAACTCGGCGAACTGCAGCGAGTAATCGGGAATGCGGCGCGGCATGCCGGCCAGGCCGAGGAAATGTTGTACGAAGAAGGTGACGTTGAAGAACACCAGCGACAACCAGAAGTGCCACTTGCCCAGCGTCTCGTTGTACATCCGGCCGGTCCACTTCGGCAGCCAGAAATAGATGCCGGCAAAAGCCGAGAACAGCGCACCGGCAACCATCACGTAATGGAAGTGCGCGACCACGTAATAAGTATCGTGCAACTGGACGTCGACCGGCACGATCGACAACACCAGACCGGTGAAGCCGCCCAGCGTAAACAGAAACAGGAAGCCCAGCGCGAACAGCATCGGGGTTTCAAAGGTCAGCGACCCCTTCCACATCGTCGCCACCCAGTTGAACACCTTGACGCCCGTGGGCACGGCAATCAGCACCGTCGCGTACATGAAGTAGAGCTGCGCTTCCACCGGCATGCCGGCGGTGTACATGTGATGCGCCCAGACCATGAACGACAGGATGGCGATCGAAGAAGTGGCATAAACCATCGAGGCATAACCGAACAGCGGCTTGCGGGAAAAGGCCGGGATCACCTGCGACACCACGCCGAACGCGGGAATCGCGATGATGTAAACCTCGGGATGGCCAAAGAACCAGAAAATGTGCTGGTAGAGCACCGGGTCACCGCCACCGGCAGCGTTAAAGAAGTGGGTGCCGAAGTGGCGGTCCGTCAGCGTCATCGTGACCGCACCGGCCAGCACCGGCATCACCGCGACCAGCAAGTAGGCGGTGATCAGCCAGGTCCAGCAGAACATCGGCATTTTCATCATCGTCATCCCTGGCGCACGCATGTTGAGGATGGTGGTGATGATGTTGATCGAACCCATGATCGACGACATGCCGAGGATGTGGATCGCGAAAATAGTCAGGTCCATTGCCGGCCCGGCCTGGGTCGACAGCGGGGCGTACAGCGTCCAGCCCACACCCGCGCCGCCGCCCGGTGCGAATTGCGCGGCAATTAACAACAAAGCGGCGGGAGGAAGCAGCCAGAACGACAGGTTGTTCATCCGCGGGAACGCCATGTCCGGTGCGCCGATCTGCATCGGGATCAGCCAGTTCGCAAAACCGACGAACGCCGGCATGATCGCGCCGAACACCATGATCAGGCCGTGGTAGGTGATCATCGAATTGAAAAACTCGGGCTTGACGATCTGCAGGCCCGGCTGGAACAACTCGGAACGGATGATCAGCGCCATGACCCCGCCGACCAGGAACATCGTGAAGCTGAACCACAAATACATCGTGCCGATGTCCTTGTGATTGGTCGATGCGACCCAGCGCATGATGCCCGAAGGTTTGTGCGCGTGATGATCGTCGTGGCCGTGATCTTGGGTGTGTCCGTATGCTGCCATTGTTTTCTCCTGGAGCCTGTATTTCGTTCCGAGCTTCGTTCCGGGCGTTCTTTGCGTGCCGCCTGTTTAGCGCAGGGCCTTGACGTCGGCCGCCGCGATTGCATCGCCGGACTTGTTGTTCCAGCTATTGCGGGTGTAGGTGATCGCCGCGGCCAGATCAACGTCCGACAGATGTTTGAATGCGTTCATCGCGGTGCCCTGTTTGCCGTTCAGCACCAGTTTGATCTGTTCGGCTTTAGGTCCGTTGACCACTTTCGAGCCGTCCAGCGCGGGGAACGCGCCCGGGACACCCTTGCCGGTGGCCTGGTGGCAGGCGACGCAATTCTGCGCATAGACCTTCTCGCCGTGCGCCTTCAGGTCTTCCAGTGTCCAGGTCTTGTCGGGATCGACTTTTGCGGCCGCCACTTTTTTCTGCTGGGCAGCGACCCACGCGGTGTAAGCAGCGGGCTCCATGACTTCGACAACGATCGGCATGAAACCGTGTTCCTTGCCGCAGAGTTCCGCGCACTGGCCGCGGTAAATACCCGCTTTTTCCGCCTTGAACCAAGTGTCGCGGATGAACCCGGGCACGGCATCCTGCTTCACCGCCAGCGCCGGCACATACCACGCATGAATGACGTCTGCAGCAGTGGTCAGGATGCGCACTTTTTTACCGACCGGAACCACGACGTTGGTGTCGGTTTCCAGCAGGTAGTGCGGATTGGCATTGCGGCCGGCGACATCGGTGCCGTCGATCTGCGCGCGCGGGGTGGACAGCATGCTGTAGAAGCTGATGCCCTCGCCTTCGCCTTTCAGGTAATCGTAGCCCCATTTCCACTGGTAACCGGTCGCCTTGATCGTCAGATCCGCTTCGGAACCATCGCGCATGGTGATCAGCGTGCCCGTCGCCGGCACCGCCAGCGCAATCAGGATCACGGCCGGGATCAATGTCCAAGCCACCTCGACCGCGGTGTTCTCATGGAACTGCGCGGCTTTATGACCGACCGATTTGCGGTGTTTGAACACGGCGTAGAACATGAAACCGAACACGCCGATGAAAATGACAAAGCAGATGACCGTGACAATGGTGTGCAGGTCATAGATTTTCTCGCCAAGCAGCGTCTGGGGCGTTTGCAGATTGAGCTTGTATTCAGCCCATGCCGCGACCGACCAGAAAAACAGCGCGGCCGCAGCGGCCCACTTCTTCAACCCCTTGTTGCTCATGCTTCCCTCGCTCATATAACCCGATTGATCCGCTCAAAATCCCCGGCGCGCCGCAAAATCACGCGAGCCGCCATTCCCAACGCGGCAATTTCCACACCGGCAAACGGAATGATGAGCCACGCCCCGGCCATCGCAAAACCCGCCGCAATGACCACTGAAAACACCACCAGAGAGCCAAAAACGAGCATCATCAGGCGTAAATCCAGCGAACTGGCATGGCGTCTGCAGTACGCAAATCCGGCGCCGTCGTGCTCCGGAATCGACTCGAAAACGGGCTCTTTGCTCACCGGCGCCAGCCATTCTTTCAAACGCGCGGACTGTAGCATACCGGAGGGGACGGTCGCAACAAAATACCCCATGAAAACAGTCGGTTTTCCCTCTTAACTGCGCGCATCCGGCCGTGTCCGCAGCCGCCGCTCCAGGCGCGCATCCAGTCGCGCATTTAGTCCACTGATATCCAGCACCCGGGCGATCCCTGCGGGCTGCGGATTTTGCGCATGCCGGACCGTCCCCAGCAGAGGCGCTTTGATCCGCGTGCGCAACGTCTGCAAATTTTCCGTGGCGCGCGCCATCGCGGGATCGATGCGATTGGCAATCCAGCCGGCCAGGTAGAGCCCGCGCGCCTGCAACGCCTCGACGGTCAGCAAGGCATGGTTGAGGCAGCCCAGGCGCAGGCCCACCACCAGCACCACCGGCAAACCCAGTCGTGCCGGAATATCAGCCGCGCTGAGCCGGCGACCCAGCGGCACCAGCAATCCGCCGGCGCCCTCGACCACAACCAGATCGGCATTTCGTCCAAGACGCGCGTAATTTTTTTCAATCACCGCCATGCGAATGGTCACCCCCGCTTGCTGCGCGGCGATATGCGGTGCAATCGGCGGCGCAAAACAATATGGGTTGACCACCATCGGCGGCGCATCGACATTGGCCGCAGCGCGCAGTTGCGCGACGTCATCGTGGTGCCAGACCCCGCGCCTGAGCACCGCCCCGGCAGCCACCGGCTTCATCGCGGCAACCCGCAGGCCAAGGGCGGCAAATCCGTGCAGCAGCGCACAGGCGACCAGCGTTTTACCGACGCCGGTATCGGTGCCAGCCACAAACAAGCCGCGCGCAACGAGCGGACGCGCCGGCATCTCAGGCCCCGCCCACTGGTTTGATGTCGATCACCGGCCTGCCACCCGGGCCCAGACGCGGGACAGGACGCCAGGCGTGGCCATAAACCACCTCGAACGTCGCCGGCAGTTTGCCGTCACGGCGCAACGGTTCGTAATTGCGCGTCACTGCCTCCAACCAGGCCTTGCCGGACAATGCCGGCGGCCGATCTGTAGCTGCGTTGCGCGCACCGATGGCTTTCAAATCACGCATCAGCGACTTCACATCTGCATAAGTCAGCGTAAAGGTTTCCATGTCGATCACCGGGTCGGCAAACCCGGCCTGTACCAGCAGGTCGCCGATATCATGCATGTCGATAAAACCGCTGACATGCGTGTGGCCGTCGGTTTCCACCTGCGCAGCGCGCAATTCCTTCAAGGTATCGGGGCCGAAGGTGGTGAACATGAACAACCCTCCCGGCGCCAGCACGCGGCGCATTTCAGCAAAAGCCTGCGGCAGCGCATTGACCCACTGCAAAGCCAGGTTGCTCCAGGCGAGGTCGATGCTGGAGCTGGCCAAGGGCAACTGCTCCAGATCGCCACAGATCGTTGCCGGCGCCCGACGCAACAGGCGCTGGTGCCACGGCACGGCGGCGCTGGCCTGCCGCAGCATCCCCGGCGCCAGATCCAGTGCGACCAGACGCGCAGCCGGATAACGCGCGGCGAGACCGCGCCACGCATTGCCGGTGCCGCTGCCGGCATCGAGGATGCGGGCGGGCGTGTGGCGGATGAAATCCAGCCGCTCGAGACTGCGCCGGCATACCTCGTGCTGCAGCACCGCTGCGACATCATAGGTGGCCGCGGCGCGATCAAACGAACGACGTATTGCACGTTTGTCGAGCAGCGGGTGTTTATTCATTGCAGAAATCATGCATCAATTTGCACATCACATCGGGATCGGACAGGAACGGCACATGCGCAGCACCAGCCAGCAGCGCCAGGCGCGCGCGCGGCAAATGCGCAGCCAGATACTCCCCTGCAGCCAATGGCGCAATACGGTCCTTGTCACCGTGCACCACCAACGCAGACTGTGTAATGTCCGGCAACGTGGCGCGCAAATCCGTAGCCTGCAGCCAACGCAGTGTTTCCACCAGCACGGTGCTGTCAGGCAGCGTTTGCAGCGCCAATGCCGCCTCCAGTTGCCGCGCCACCCTGCGCGCCCTGGCATCCCCTTGCGTCTGCAACAGCAGGAATCGGCGCAATGTTGTCCCGGCATCACGCTGCAATGTCGCAGAAAATTCGGCAAACACCTCCGGCGCCATGCCATGCAGCCAATCGGGAGCGCTGACAAACCGTGGCGTCGAAGAAATCAACATCAACCGTGTGACCTGCCGTGGATGACGGCGCGCCCAGGCCAGCGCCAACTGCCCGCCCAGCGACCAGCCGGCGACCATGCACTGCGCGGGTGCCGCTGCAGCCAATTGATCCACAGTGCGTTCAATAGTGCATGGCACCGCGCCATATCCGGGCAAATCAGGCGCGATGATCTGTATCTTCATACCCAACCGCGCAACGAGTTCATCCCACACCCTGCGATGTGCGCCCCAGCCATGCAACAGCACCAATGCCGGCTTCATGCCGGCGGCAGCAATGCTGCGGTCAGGCGGGTCACATCGGCGGCACTATGGTCAGCCGACAGTGAAATGCGCAGCCGCGCCGTGCCCTGCGGCACCGTCGGCGGCCGGATCGCCGGCACCAGCAGGCCTTGGGCCGCGAGCCGCGCAGACAAGGCCAGCGCCTCGGCGTTGCCGCCGACCAGCAGCGGCTGTATCGGCGTATCCGAGGGCAGCAAACGCCACGGGCCGGCAGCCAGTTCACGTTGCAATTGACCGATCAGTTCGCGCAGTCGAACACGCCGCCATTCTTCCTGTTCGATCACTTGCAGGCTCGCGAGCAGCG
>JAYUYQ010000214.1:0-11067 GCA_043752435.1 Betaproteobacteria bacterium | reverse complement strand
TCATGCGTCCGCTCTCGTATGACACGATGCGCACCGCACCGCCCGGAAGTTCCTTTGCCGCTGCCGCCACTTGTTCGATCATCGGCAGGAAATCACCGCTATCGGACTGGCCGGCGGCATGGCGCGCCCCGGCGAGCTTGCGGCGCATCTGCAGCGCCGGGTCCACCACGGCAACCGCGTCGGGAAAAGTGGCGCGGAACCGCGACTCCATTTGCTGCCGCAGGACGCGCTGCTCATTCGCCAGCGTCGTCCAGTCAATCACCAGCGCGATTGCATGGAGCGCCAGCGCGGCGCCCAGGATCCAGGCGGCCGGCCGCAGCCGGACAGCAGCACCGGTGAAAGCGCGCCAGCGTTGACGCTCCTGGGCCAGGCTGACGCCGGCGCCTGGCGGCGCAGTACGCCAGTCCCAGGTTCCGGCGAGGCGCACGGCGATACCGAGTTCGCGCGCCCATATCCCGATGTCGGGCGTTGCGTCGGGCATGGTTGTATAAAGCGCAATCGAGACCGGACTCTCGCCGCGCGCTGCCGCTGCTTCGAGCATCAGACGCAGGGACAACGGCGATGCTGCGCGATCGCCGCAATCGGTCGCCGCGCCTTCGAACGCCCCGCTGCGCACAAAGCCCTCGCGGCCATTCCAGGCCAGACTCCATTCGCCCGCCGTCCAGGGCAACAACAGCGTCTCGCAGTGAACCTCGCAGCCCCGGATGCCGGCGCCGTCGAGCGCATCGCGCCAGCGCGTCAACCCCGGTTTGTCAACGACTGCGAGCACGTCATGGTCGCCTACGGCGCCCAGCCAACTGACCTGGTTGGCGTCCGGCTCGCCCACGGTCTCATCCTCGACCGCATAAGCCAGCACCGACCCGGCATGGCGCCTTGCTGTCTGCGGCAAACGCGCGCGCGTAATCAATACCTGTGCAGCAGGAATGATCAGCTGGATGCGCCGGGCCCGGCGCGGCAACTCCGCGAGCGGTCCTGCCCCGACCACCGGTTCCTGGCCCTCGTTGACGAGTGCCCATTGGCAATGTTGCGGTGAATCGGCAAGCGCGCCGTAGATACGCAGCAGGCTCATAGTATTTTGCGCCAGACGACGGCAGGCCAGCCGGATTTCTCGCGCGCGAGCAGCGCCGCCCCGCGCGCCTGTGCCCCGCCCATGGTGACCCGCATCGTCGCAATAAAGAAATCGCTGCTTACTGAAATATTGTCATTGGGCACGGTGAGTCCGGGGGGGAGTTGATTGAAGAAATCGGAGAAAGTTCTGAAATAAGCGCGCTCGCGCTGCGCCACGACAGCGCGGGCGCCGTCCAGATCCAGGCCCTCGACCACTGCGGCAAGGACTTCAGGCGCAGCCGTGTTTGCGTTCACGGCGGTAAAACGGGGCAATGCCGTCACGAACGGACGCAGACGGGCACGAACGCCGTTGTCGAAGCCGCGCACCAGCACGAGCTCGGCCACATCGATCAACGGCCGGTTGGCGGCAAGGTAAGGCGGCTGCAACGCCAGATAGGTTTCGTCTTCGGCGCCGTCCTGCGGCTGCGGTTCGCTGTCGGCATCAATCCAGTCGGCCAGTGCGTCGGCGAGCGCCGGCGGCAGTGCCAGAATCGACAACAGACGCCGGAAGGACGCAAGCTGCGCGGGGTTTACCTTGTTGCCCTTCAGCAGGTTGTTGAGGTTGAATTTGCCCTGCTGGTCTTCGATGTACCCGGTAAGACTGCCGCCCTCGACTGGAACCGGCGGCAGCCGCAGCGCCCATGGTTCCCCCGGATTATCGATATTGCCGGCGCGGCGGTCATCGCTCAATACGGCGCGGGACCAATCCAGACCAGCCTGAATGAGGAGCTGCGCCTGGGCATGGCCGGCGGTGAGTTCGGCTTGCCTTGACCACGTGCTCTGCAACACGAGTATCGCAGTCGCGGCCAGTGCGGCCAGCGCCACCACGCCCATCGCAAGCACGATGGCCACTCCGTGCTGTGAGGCGAGCGCCACTCCTTGTCGGATCGCTTTCATGAGTTCAGCGAAAACACGCGCACGATCTCCTCGCCGGTGGCGAGCACAATCCGCAACCGCACGGCCCGGGGAATGGCAGCGTCGAGCGGCGATGCCGGCCACGCGTCCACCCACGCAAGCGCGGCGTTGAGATATTGGAGTTCAAACAGGGTCACTCCACCCAGCACGGGATGGCGTGCGGGCAGTACATTGGGCGTCACGTCGAGACCCGGCCACAGCCACAGCTCGATCTCCTGTTTCCCGTTCAGCCCGTACGCGACCCGTCGCGGCATATCCACACCCTCGGCAGCAGCAAAGCGGCTGACTTCCAGGTACGGTCCGGGCACGGCGGCGGGCCTGCCGATCCATGCCGGTGTACTGCCGGATGCACTGCGCACCGGACGCGGCGCCGCCAGTCGTACGTCCTGTTCGAAGCGCGCGAAGAAAGCGGCTACGCGCCGCCATTTGGCGGTCTCCGCTTCGACCTGCGCGCGTGCATCAAGCACCGCACCCAGACCGCGGAACGACATCAGCGCCAGAATCGACAGGATCAGCAACGCCGCAAGCAGTTCGATCAGGGTGAAGCCACTGATTTTTAAACCAGTGATGAGTGGCTTGCGATCAATGCGAGGCGCGGAGCCCGTTACCCATGACCCGATACCCATTGCCTGCCGCGGCCTCATTTGTCAGCTCCCGGCGGTTGCACCACAAACCCGATGAAATGCGCCAGCGTCCGTGATTCTTCCGGCGCTACAAACACAAATACGGTGACACGGCGGAACGCAGGATTCGGTGTCGTGATGATCTCCTCGCGCCACGCAAATTCAATACCGCCCTGCTGTTGCGTGCCGCGTCTTATGCCCAGCGGCAGCCAATCGCCGCGGGCGTGATGCTCCGCCACCAGATTCTCCGCGACCCAGCCGGCCAGCAGACGCGAGCGCAGATCGCCGACATTGCTCGTACCCTGACCCGCGGCGCGCATCGCGGCGAGAAGTGCGATCGAAACGATGGCCAGCGCGACCAGCACTTCAACCAGCGTGAATCCGGATCGCCTACAGCGCCACTGCGTCATTGATTTCTCCGCCGCCCGGCAGGACCCGAACCTCCCCGACCGGGGATGCCGCAATGACGCGGGACTCTGCCCCCAGGGACATTTCGATGGTGAATGACAATACCGGGACGTAAGGAGAGAACTCCAGACGCATGGTGCCTTGAGCAGGCATGTTCTCGACCTGCAGGCCCAGGATGGTCATGCCCTGGGGTAGCGTCCGTGCCCGCAACAGATCGCTGTCGCGCACCTCGGACCATCCGCCGTCCCCGGTCATTCGCCAGAACCGGTAGCCGGGTCCGTCTGCCGTCCAGGCAATCGATTGCCCGGTGAGGCGCGATTCCGTCCCGGCAAGATGCAGCAGTTGCGCGAGCCGTTCGGCTTCGACGCGCAGCAGCCCGCGATCGTCCGGGCGTACGATGGTGCTGACCAGGCCGACAAACAGCCCCATGATCAGCAGCACAACGAGTACCTCGATGAGTGTGAAACCCCTGGCGTTGATCGGAGAGAGCATGAGCGGTCTATGGTGATTGGTAATTGGTGACTGGTGACCATTTACCAATTACCAATCACCAGTCTCCAGTCTCCAGTCCCCATCAAAGATTCCACGAGCCTATGTCGGCGTCGTTGCCTTCGCCGCCAAGCGCACCATCAGCGCCGAAACTGAATATGTCGATCTCGCCGTGCAGTCCCGGATTCAGGTATTGGTAAGGATTACCCCATGGATCCTTCGGCAGACGTTCGAGATACCCGCCGGTTTTCCAGTTGGGCGGAATCGGGGCGGTTGCCGGCCGCGCCGCCAGCGCCTGCAATCCCTGTTCAGTGGACGGGTAGCGATGGTTGTCGAGACGGTAGAGCTTGAGCGCCTGCATCAGGCTCGCGACATCCTGCTTCGCGGCAATTGCCCGCGCTTCGTCCGGGCGACTGATAATTTTCGGCACCACCAACGCGGCAAGTATGCCGATGATGACCACCACCACCATCACTTCAAGCAGCGTGAATCCGCCCTGCCGTGAATTCATTTTCATTGGACCCTCCTTGCAGTCGATCGATCCGAGGGCCGTCCGACGTTCGTTTGCAGCAAAATACGGTTATTATCGCCATCGGACGTGAATACTCTGTACGTTATCATACATACAGAGGAGCAATTTCGCCCTACGATGCGTCCAATCCTGCAGGCAGGATTTCACTTAAATCCAAAGATGCAAGCGATTTCCCTGGAACCATCGAGTTTTTCATCAAGGGCCGTTGTGTCACTGATGACATTCGCCGCAATCGCGCTGCTCGGCTTGGTACTGGCGTATTGGACCTGGGCATGGTTCGCACCACGCCCCGAGCCGCGTACGCCGGCAGCAGTGCAGACAGGAGCCCGGACAGAGATCGCATACGGTCTGTTCGGGAGCGCGCAACGGGCAAGCAACGGTGCTGCGCCGACGGGGATCGCAGTCAGTCTGCTCGGGGTCGTTGCCGCCTCGGGCGGCAGGTCGGGTTTCGCGGTGCTGCGGCTGGATGCGAAGCAGACCGTCGCGGTGCGCGAAGGTGGAGAAATAAAACCGGGCGTCGTTCTCGCCGAGGTGCATGCAGATCACGTCGTGCTGGAGCGCAGCGGGACCCGCGAGACGCTCGCCCTGCCGAAACAGGGCAAGTCAGCGGCATCGGGCAAGTCAGATCCCATTAAATGATGTTTAGAGCCCCTAACATAATGATGATGCGCTGTCCGGGAATCACATGAAGAGTCGCTGGTTTCGAATTGGAATATTGTGGATAGCCTTGGCAGTCTGCAGCGGACCGCTGCGGGCGGCAGACCCTGATCTGGTCACGCTCAACTTCGTCAGCGCCGACATTGAAGGCGTGGTCAAGGCGATCAGCGAGATCACCGGAAAAAACTTCGTGATTGATCCAAGAGTCAAAGGCACGGTCAACATCGTCTCCTCGAAGCCGATATCCAGGGCGCTTGTTTACGAAATATTCCTGTCGGCATTGCGCGTGCAAGGCTATGCAGCCATCGAGGATCGCGGGATCGTCAAGATTGTTCCCGAGACCGACGCCAAGCTGTACCCGATTCCCGTGCGCGGCCCGCAAGACAAATCCCGGGTTACCGGCGACCGCATCCAGACGCAGGTGTTCACGCTCAAATACGAATCGGCAGCGCAACTGGTACCGATATTGCGCCCGCTGATCGCCCCCAACAATTCCATCACTGCATATCCCGCCAGCAACTCGCTGGTGATCACCGATTACGCCGGCAACCTGTTGCGCATCGAGAAAATCATTGACTCGATCGATCAGCCCAACGGTAGCGAGCCCGTGGTGATACCGCTGCGCCACGCTTCGGCGCTCGATGTCGCGCAAACAGTCAACAAACTGTTCACGGAGGCGACCCAGCCGGCGGGTGCTACAGCGGCCGACCCGACCCAGCGCCTGACGGTAGTTGCCGATGCACGCTCGAACAGCCTGATTGTGCGCTCCGAAAATCCGTCCCGGCTGTTCCGGTTACGCAGCCTCGTGGCCATGCTGGATTCACCCACCAGCACCGCGGGCAACATTCATGTCGTTTACATGAAGAATGCGGAAGCGGTGAAAGTCGCCGAAACCCTGCGGGCGATCTATCTCGGTGAAGCCTCAATCGCGACGCCGCGCGCAACTTCGATGCCGGGTGCGCCGGCGGTGACGGCGCCCGCCACCAGCGCAGCGCCCATAGCCACGCCGCTTCTGGCGTCGGCGCCGGCGGCTTCTCTGGCTTCACTGGCGTCGTCCGGCATCATCCAGGCGGATGCAGCGACCAACTCGATCATCATCAATGCGCCCGATGCGATCTACAACAACCTGCGCGCAGCGCTGGACAAACTCGACGTCCGTCGCGCACAAGTGTATGTCGAGGCACTGATCGCTGAAGTTACCGCCGACAAGGCGGCGGAGTTCGGCATCCAGTGGCAAGGGCTGAGTGGATTGGGCAAGAGCACGACCCAACCTTTCGGCGGCACCAATTTCGGCGCCGCCGGGCAGAACATCATCGGCATCGCCCAGAATCCGGCGACGGCCTCACGCGGACTCAATATCGGCATCGTGAATGGCCAGGTCACCATCCCCGGCGTCGGCCAGATTTTCAATCTCGGTCTTCTGGTGCGCGCCCTGGAAACCGACGCGAACGCGAACATCCTGTCCACGCCGACGCTGCTGACACTGGACAACGAGGAAGCCGTGATCGTCATCGGCCAGAATGTGCCCTTCATTACCGGGCAGTACGCGCTGTCCGGCGCCGCCACTACGCCCACGCCTTTCCAGACGGTCGAGCGGCGCGATGTCGGATTGACGCTGCGGGTCAGGCCGCAGATTTCTGAGAGCGGCACGGTGCGCCTGCAGATCTATCAGGAGGTTTCCAGCGTCCAGGATCAGACCAACCCGGCCGGGGTGATCACCAACAAGCGCGCTGTGGCAACAACAGTACTGGTCGATGACGGGCAGATCGTGGTTATTGGCGGCCTGATCCAGGATACTGTTACGGATGGGATGGAAAAAGTCCCGGTGCTTGGTGACATTCCGGTGCTTGGTGCCTTGTTTCGTTATCAAAAACGTTCACGCAGCAAGACTAATCTGATGGTGTTCCTGCGGCCGACTCTGGTGCGCAGCAACGAACGTACTGATGCTTTCACCGGAGAGCGCTATAACTACATCCTCGGCGAACAACGCAAGGCCCAGCCAGTGTCCAGCGCGATTCTCCCTGATGTCGAATCACCCCGGTTGCCGCCGCTGCCGGCCCCGGCAGCCGTAATCCAGGCCCAGTAGCCGTATCGAGATGACGAGACTGGCGGAGGTCATTCCCTATGCGTTCGCCAAAGCTAACGGGGTCGTGGTCACAGGCTTGAATGATGATGGTGCGCAAGTGGCGGTGCGCAATGGCACCCAGGCGGGCGCACTCGCCGAATTGCGACGGGCACTTGGTATGCGGCTCAGTGCACATCGCGTTGATGCCGTGGAGTTCGACGAAATCCTGGCCGCGGTTTACAACGGGCAAGAAACAGGGGCAGGCGCGGCAGCACTTGCCGGAGAACTGGCCCAGGACCTCGATCTCTCCCGGCTTCTGCAAGAGATTCCCAGAGTCGAAGATTTGCTCGAAAGCCGGGATGATGCGCCGGTCATCCGCCTGATCAATGCGCTGCTGACCCAGGCACTGCGCGAGGAAGCCTCCGACATCCATATCGAGCCCTTCGAAACGCGCTCAGTCGTACGGCTGCGTATCGACGGCACATTGCGCGACCTGATTGAACCGGCACGGGCACTGCATGCGGCCATAGTTTCCCGGGTAAAAGTCATGGCACAGCTTGATATTGCGGAAAAACGACTGCCGCAGGACGGACGTATCACGCTACGGGTGGCTGGCAAGCCGGTGGATGTGCGGGTCTCCACCATTCCGACCGGGCACGGCGAGCGGGTGGTGCTGCGCCTGCTGGACAAGCAGGCTGGGCGGCTGGATCTGGCGCGTCTCGGCATGGATGATGTCACTCTCGCGCACATGGACCGACTGATTCGCGAGCCCCACGGTATTGTTCTGGTCACCGGCCCGACCGGCTCCGGTAAAACCACCACGCTCTACGCCGCGCTGTCACGACTGGATTCCGCGGCGCTCAACATCATGACCGTGGAGGATCCGATCGAATACGACCTCGACGGCATCAGCCAAACTCAGGTCAATGCCCGAATCGAGATGAGTTTTGCGCGGGCGCTGCGCACCATCCTGCGCCAGGATCCGGACGTGGTCATGATCGGTGAAATCCGCGACCTGGAGACCGCACAAATCGCTGTACAGGCGAGCCTCACCGGCCACCTGGTGTTTGCCACCCTGCATACCAATGATGCAGTAAGTGCAGTGACCCGGCTGGTCGATATGGGAGTAGAGCCTTTCCTGCTGGCCTCCAGCCTGATCGGAGTGGGCGCACAGCGTCTGGTGCGCCGATTGTGCCTGGAATGCCGCAAGCCCTTTGCCGCTGATGCGGCACAACTGCGCGCGCTGGGCCTGGTGCCCACCGATGGCACTCTCTATTCAGCGCAAGGCTGCAGTGCCTGCAAGGGCTCGGGATATCGCGGCCGCACCGGCATCTACGAATTGCTGACAGTAGATGACGACCTGCGCCGCTTGATTCATGATCGCGCCTCCGAGCAGGCACTGCGCGCACATGTAGTTTCCCGCGGCATGCGTTCGTTGCGCGATGACGGCATGCGCTGGGCTGGTCAGGGCGTGATCAGCCTGGAAGAAGTCGTGCGCGTGACACGCGAGTAGCTGACACTAGCCCGCCGCCATGGAAGCCTTCCAATACCAGGCGCTGGACGCCGCCGGTCGCACGGTATCCGGCGTGGTGCAGGCTGACACGGCGCGTCAGGCACGCATCCAGTTGCGGGCACAGGGACTGCTGCCTTCCGTGGTCGGTCAGGTTCGCGCGAGCGAGCGCGCCAGCCAGGCGTGGGCGCGAAGTCTGTCTTCCGCAGAGCTGAGCCTGCTGACCCGGCAACTGGCGACACTGCTCGAGTCCGGTCTGACAATGGAGCAATCGCTCAACGCACTCATTGATGAGGCCGCCGAACCGCTGACGCGCGAAGTGCTCGCCGGCGTCAAGACCGAGGTCATCGCCGGCAGTTCGCTGGCGGTAGCTCTGGGAGTTTATGAGAAAAGTTTCCCAGACTTTTACCAGGCGCTGGTCCATGGTGGAGAAGAATCGGGTGCGCTGCCGACCATATTGCAGCATCTGGCGGATTATCTCGACTCGCGCCAGGCTCTTCAGCAAAAAACCAGCCTGGCGCTGATCTACCCGGTGCTGGTCACCGTTGTTGCAGTGATGATCGTCACCGGTCTGTTGATCTATGTGGTGCCGCAGGTGGCGCAGGTGTTCCAGCAATCGCGGCAAAACCTGCCCTTGCTTACCCGCGCACTGATCGGGCTGAGTGATTTTCTGCGCGATGCCTGGCCGTACATTGTCGCGCTAATCTTCGGCGGAACAATGGCCGCCCGCATGGCGCTGCGCCATGCAGGCGTTAGGCGCCGCTGGCACGTCCTGTTGCTGCGCCTGCCCGGGCTGGGGTTGCTGATCCGTGGAGTCAACACATCGCGCTTTGCGAGCACCCTGGCGATACTGGTCGGTGGCGGTGTGCCACTGCTGAACGCACTGCAATCCGGGGCCCGGGTGATGACCAATGCGGTCATGCGGGAGGCCATCGAGCGCGCAATCGGGCGCGTGCGCGAAGGCACAAGCCTGGCGCGTGCGCTGGGCGAGACACGAGTGTTTCCACCGCTGCTGGTACATCTGGTGGCTAGCGGTGAAGTGAGTGGCAAGCTGGAGCAGATGCTGGATCGCGCCGCGCGCCTGGAAACCCAGGCACTGGAGCGGCGCCTGACCGTATTCCTCACGGTGCTCGAACCCGCCATGATTCTGGTGATGGGAGGCATCGTGCTCCTGATTGTATTGGCCATCCTGCTGCCGATCATCGAAATCAACCAGCTGGTGCGGTAAGCGCTTTGCTGCCCTTCCGTCTGCACCATTACCTATAAATAAACAATCATTTACGTGATTTTTAACGCATGCAGGTGCACGATTGCACGTGCATAGGGGTGTATGACTATGGTTGCAGCTTCACGCTCTGATGCACAACAACGCTCGGACGACATTCGC
Source organism: Betaproteobacteria bacterium (assembly GCA_043752435.1). GTDB lineage: Bacteria > Pseudomonadota > Gammaproteobacteria > Burkholderiales > SG8-41. Next base: position 1,374 of record JAYUYQ010000214.1, on the reverse strand, counting down.
ATTTTTAATGCGGAACTGGCGCGTCTGGAGAAAGAGGGTGTGCTGGTTCTGAGCGGCGAGCAGCGTCAGGCTGTTAACACGCATCACGACGGATTGCTCGCGGGGTATGCGCAGGTCTACGACATTGACAATGATACGCGCGCCAAACAATTGTCTTTGGGGATGCGCGTAGCCTCTTTCCTTGGTGCGTTGGCACTCGCAGCCAGTGTATTTTTCTTGTTTCGCCAGTTCTGGGGGCGATTCCCGACAGAAGCGCAGGTGGCGATTTTGATTGCCGCGGCGTTGGGCAGTTTCAGCGCGACGGTCTGGATTCAGGGGCGCGATGCCTCCGGATATTTCACTAAGCTGACGGCTATGGTGGCCTTTGCCTGTTTCGCGATCAATATTGCGATGATCGGGCAGATTTTCAACATTACACCTTCGGACAAGGCGTTGTTGCCTTGGGCAGCGCTGGCGCTTTTGCTTGCGTATTCTTGCGACTTGAGGCTGCTGCTCGTCGCGGGAATCCTGTGCATAGTTGCTTTTATTGCCGCGCGTATCGGTACATGGAGCGGTATGTACTGGATTCATTTTGGTGAGCGTCCAGAAAACTTTTTCCCGGCTGCGCTACTGTTGTTTTTTGTGCCGCAATGGTTTCGCCATACCGGGTTTGGTGGATTCGGGCCGGTTTATCGCATATTTGCGTTGATCACGCTTTTTTTGCCGATGCTGGTGCTTGGCAACTGGAGTCACGGTAGTTATCTGCGTGCAGATCCCGATCTGATTGAAGGGGGGTATCAGGTAATGGGCTTTGTCATCAGCGCTCTGGTCATCTGGCTCGGTGTGCGTCGTGGTTGGGGTGAGGTTGCAAATACCGGCGCCACTTTTTTTGTAATTTTCCTCTACACAAAGTTTTTTGACTGGTGGTGGGAAGTGATGCCCAAGTACCTCTTTTTCCTGGTGATCGGTCTGGTGGCGGTGCTGCTGCTGGCGATCATGCGGCGGTTGCGAACCAGAGACTTGGCGACGAAAGGGGGTGCGTGATGATGTGGTCGCGTTGGCATACCCTGATCGCCGGTTGTGCGCTGATTGTGCTTTCTAACGCCGTTGCGCTAATTGGTGTCGCTTACAACCGCAGCAGTGAGCCCGAGAGCCGGCTTAACTTGACGCAGCGCGAACTACGTGAGGACTACCGGTTCGATGTCGACAACGATAATAGCGGCTTGACGCTCAGCCTGAGCTGGCGCGTGTTGACTACCGACTCGCAGAATGTGTACGACTACGGTTCGTATAATGGTGCAGCCGACTGGCTGAGTACCGCAAAGCTGGAGTCATTGGGGTTTGATTTGTCGTTACCTGCAGAAGTTGATGACCGTAAACGTGTTCATTCGCGAC
>JAYUYQ010000213.1:0-24964 GCA_043752435.1 Betaproteobacteria bacterium | reverse complement strand
CGGCGCGCGGCATCAGTCGCTTGGAGCAACTCGCGCCTGACCTGTCGCGGCTGATTCCGCTGAACCTGTTGCGCAACGTCACCCTCATGGCGGAACTGCTCGCCGACGCCATTACCGAGCACAAAAAATTGCTGATCGTCGCCGACTACGATGCCGACGGCGCCACCGCCTGCGCGGTCGGCCTGCGCGCACTGCGTATGTTTGGCGCCAATGTTGATTTTCTGGTGCCCAACCGTTTTGAATACGGTTATGGTCTGACGCCGGAAATTGTGCGGCTCGCCGCCAGCGAAAAAGAACCCGACGTGCTGATCACCGTCGACAACGGCATCGCCAGCATCGACGGCGTTGCCGAAGCCAACCGCCTCGGCATGAAAGTACTGGTCACCGATCACCATCTGCCCGGCGACCGGTTGCCGGATGCCTGGTGCATTATCAATCCCAATCAACCGGGCTGCACATTCCCCAGTAAAAACCTCGCCGGCGTCGGCGTGATGTTCTATCTGATGCTGGCGCTGCGCGCAGAGTTTCGAAAACGCGGCGCTTACACCAACAAGACCGAGCCGAATTTGGGTACTTTGCTCGACCTGGTTGCGCTGGGTACTGTTGCAGACGTGGTCAAACTCGACGACAACAACCGGCTGCTGGTGCAACAGGGCCTGCAGCGCATCCGCGCCGGCCGCGCACAAGCGGGGATCAGCGCACTGTTCAACGCTGCCGGTCGCGAAACAAGCCGCGCGGCGACCTACGACCTCGGTTTTGTCGCCGGGCCGCGGTTGAATGCCGCGGGGCGGCTCACCGACATGTCGCTGGGCATCGAATGCCTCACCACTGATGATCCCGGTCGTGCTGCCGACATCGCGCGCCAGCTTGATCAGCTGAACCGCCAGCGCCGCGACATCGAAGCCGGCATGCAGGAGTCTGCACTTGCCACCGTGGAAAACGTGGCGCCCGGTTACACGCTGAGCCTCTATGAACCGACCTGGCACCAGGGCGTGATCGGCATCCTCGCCTCACGCCTTCGCGAAAAATTTCACCGTCCGACCTTTGCCTTTGCCGCCGCCGGCAACAGGGAACTCAAGGGTTCAGGCCGCTCAATCACGGCGCTCCATTTGCGTGACGCGCTGGACCTGATATCGAAACGGCACCCTGAACTCATCGTCCGCTTCGGAGGCCATGCCGCGGCCGCGGGATTGACACTGCATGAAAACGGCTTCAACGCGTTCCGCGACGCCTTCGAAGCCGTCGCCGCCGAACTGCTGACACCCGCCGACCTCGAACGCGAATGGGTCACCGACGGCTCATTGCCGCTGGCCGACATGACGCTGGCCAACGCGACAGCACTGGCGGACTCGGTATGGGGCCAGGGTTTTCCCGAACCACGTTTTTACGATCATTTCGAAGTCGTCGCGCAGCGCATCGTCGGCGAGCGTCACCTGAAGTTGCGTCTGCGCCGCAAAGCAAGTCCCCTTCTTGGGGGGCGCCGCAACGGCCAGCCACTGGATGCCATGTTGTTTGGTCACGCCGACCCGCTGCCCGAGACCATCGCCGCGACTTACCGGCTGTCGGCAAACCACTACAACGGCGCAGTGACGCTGCAACTGTTGCTCGAACACTGGCAATCCGCAGACTGATCGGATTGCACAGACGCGGCCCCCGGGGGGGCTTAGTTCATCATAACCGGATCAAATTTTATTCAATGCCCCGCCATGGGCGCGATCGTGCCTGCGGGTTGCGCGTCGATCCAGTGAAAATATTTGATGTACTGTTTGATCTCGGTGTCGGACAGGCTCTGATTGGGCATGGGCAGGTTGTTATATTCCTTCAGCATGGCCTTGGCATAGGCATCGGTCTCAAGCATTTTCTCCGGCGATTTGAGCCATCGCGCCAGCCATTCATCGTTGCGACGTTTGGTGACTCCGGCAACGTCGGGACCGAGTTTCTTGCCCTCACCAACCGAGTGGCAGGCGAGACACTTGCTCTCGAACGCCTGCTTTCCAGCGACAGCATCGGGGTCTGTGGGCGTGGCAGTGGCCGAAATATTGTGATGCTCCAGATCTTTTTTCGCAGAATCCATCTTGGTCGAGATCAATCCGACTGCGCCTTGTGAAGCGTTGGCGAAATGATGATCCACCATGATGTAGGAGCCCTCTTCCGGAATCATGAACTCGACGATTGCTGAATTTGAAGAACCCAGCAAAACCGTCTGCATGCCGCGGAACTGATTGTCCGGGTTACCTTCAAACCAGACGCGGTCGAAAATTGTGCCGACGACATGAAAGCTGGATGTCCGACTCGGACCAACATTCAACACAAACAGGCGGACGCGCTCGCCCGGCTTGGCCTGCAGCGGCTTTTTCACCATGCCGTTATGGACGTCGTTGAACACCGTGTGCGTCTGCTGCGCAGCCTTCAGGCGGTCGCCATCGAGGACATAGAGCGGCGCACCGTCAACCTTGCGGCTGGCCGGGCGCAATCGAACGGTATTTGTCCTGCGGAGAGACCATGGCAGCATGGAAATCCATGGAATGCATCATCGGCGCTGCGGTCATCTGCACGCCGGGCACAGATTCATCGCTGCGGTTGGTCATGGTAAAACGGATTCTGTCGCCGACCCGTGCGCGCACCGTCGGGCCCGGCACCTGGTCACCGAAGGTCCATCCACTGAATTTCACGCCGGGGGCGATTTCGATGATTTTGTGTGTGGTATCAAGCCGGATTTCCTTAACCGGGACCGGATCGAGAGGCTTTAACTCAGCGGTCAGGCTAAGGAAGTTGCCGCTCGCAAAAGCTCCGGTATGCCTTTCGGAGGAAACGGTTGCAGGCGGTGATTTGAAATACATCTTTGTGACATCGTAGGGATCGGCTTTGGCGGCTGACGGAGGTGTCGGGGGCTTGCAGGCTGCGAGCAGCATGGCGGGCAACATCAGGATTGCGAAGATTAACCGAAGGCTCTTATTAAATCCTCATTGCACTTTCAGGACTCCAGGAACGAAACCTGGTTGACCATTTCGACGTTCGGTTTAATTCAAAAAACACAGAGCCCGGCGGATGTGCAGCGCAGTGACCGTATAACAATGGCCTCACACCGGATGTTCGATAACGCACATAACCGGCTTAGCAGCAGCGACAAACACTCTCTGCTTGATTAAACTGCCGGAAAAACCCTGGCAGGCCGGCTCGATCCGGTCATCCCGCAAAAAATCAGCCGAGAAGCCTTGATGAGGACAAACGTAATCCGCAGTACGCTGTTTTCTGTCGTTCTGCTGGCATGCGTCCTGCAAACAGCAACATTGGTCCGCGCAGCCGGAACGGTTGTTTACGAAAAAGCCTCGGCTTACGGCACCGTCGTAATCACCGACGAAGGCAATAACATCCGCGCGCTGCGTTTCGGCCGAGACGGCGTGCGCCAGAGTCTGGTCAAACTCGGCGATCCGGAATACCTCGGGCTTTCCTATGTGCCAGTGGCGCTGAGCGGACTCGCGCTGAGCACTGAACCGCACCGCTTCCTGATCATCGGCCTGGGCGGCGGCACCCTGCCCGCCTTCCTGCGCAAACACTATCCCGACGCCGAAATCGACGCCGTCGATATCAACCCCGAAGTCGCGTTCGCCGCAAAAAATTATCTCGGCTTTCGTGAAGACGAACGCATGCGCATCCACATCGCCGACGGACGCCGCTTTATTGAAGCAGTAACACAACCCTACGATGCGATTTTCCTTGACGCCTTTGGCGCCGATGCCGTTCCGGCGCATCTGACCACAAAGGAATTCCTGTCGGCCGTGCGTCGTGCCGTGCGCAGCGAAGGCGTCGTGATCGGCAATATCTGGTTTACCGCCACCAGCCCGTCTTACGATTCGATGGTGCACACCTATCGTGAATCCTTCAATGAGCTCCATGTGCTGCGCGTCACCGGAACCGGCAACCGGATCCTCTTCGCGCTGCCGCGCAGCCAGTCGCTGGGCCGCGCCGAACTCGCAGGCATGGCGCAAAAACTCGCCGTCGATAAAAATTTCCGCTTCAAATCCGACCTGCTGATCGAACGCGGATGGATTTCGCCCGACAACGCCTCTTTCGGCGGCAAACTGCTGACGGATTCGAATACCGCAGCAAGCACCAAAAATAACCATTAAAATCAAATACTTGAAAGCCACCATGAAACACGACCTCATTCTCACCGCCAATGGCCATCAGGGCACCCAAAAACTCATGGAGCAGGAGTTCGAGCTGATCAAGCTGTGGGAAGCGCCGGATCGGGCAGCCGCGCTGAAAGCTGCCGCGCCGAAAATTCGCGCCCTGGCACATACCGGCCACTCGAAAGTGGACGCTGGGTTGATGGATGCGCTGCCCAAATTGGAAATCATCGCCAACTTCGGTGTCGGCGTGGACCAGATCGACCTTGATGCCGCCAAACAGCGCGGCATCATCGTCACCAATACCGCAAACGTGCTGAATGACTGTGTCGCGGACTGCGCGATGGCGCTGGTGCTGAACACGCTGCGCCAGTTTCCGCAGGCGGACAAGTATCTGCGCGCCGGCCGCTGGAAAAGCGACGGGACCTATCCACTGACCACTTCGCTCGGCGGCAAGACCCTGGGCATCCTGGGCCTCGGTCGTATCGGCGAAGAAATCGCCCGTCGTGCCGAGGCCTTCAAGATGAGTATCCGCTACCACAACCGCAACAAGAAGGATGTGCCCTACGCCTATGATCCCGATGCGGTGACGCTGGCCAAAAACTCGGATGTGCTGCTGGTCATCACGCCCGGTGGCGCCGAAACCGACAAGCTGGTCAACGCCAAAGTGCTGGATGCGCTGGGCCCGCAGGGTTATCTGGTCAACGTCGCGCGCGGTTCGGTGGTCGATCAACCGGTGTTATTGCAATATCTCCAGCAGAAAAAAATTGCCGGTGCCGGGCTCGATGTATTCGAGAAAGAGCCCGACGTACCGCCGGAGTTTTTTGAACTCGACAACGCAGTGCTGTTGCCACACATGGCCAGCGCCACCATTGAAACCCGCATGGCGATGGGCAAGCTGCAGATCGAGAACATCCTGCTGCATCTTTCCGGCCAGCCGGTGAAAACGCCGGTGAATTGACCTTAGCAGCGGGATTTGGGCAATACCGCGTGGCCGGTGGCCGGGAATTAGTACTGCGGCTACCAGCGACGCACCCTCCCCGCTGCTGTAAAATCCGCCTTTTTCGCGGAAACCCCATGGAAGCCGAACGCATCAACGCCATCGCCAATCGCCTGCACGACCTTGAAGAACGCGCGGGGGCGTTGCGGAGGTATCTTTGACTACGATGCGAAAACCCGTCGTCTCGAAGAACTGATCAAGCTGAGCGAAGATCCGGCGCTGTGGAATGATGCCCCGCGCGCCCAGGAAGTCGGCCGCGAGCGCAAGATACTGGAAGGCATCGTCGTCACCCTGAAGGACCTCGACCGCGACATGCGCGACGCGCTGGAGCTGTTCGAGATGGCCCGCGGCGAGAAGGATGACAGCACGCTGGTCGCGGTCGAGCAGGACGCGGCAAAACTGGGCGGCATCGTGGAGGACATGGAATTCCGCCGCATGTTCGCCAATCCGATGGATCCGAACAACTGCTTCCTCGACATCCAGTCCGGTTCCGGCGGCACCGAGGCACAAGACTGGGCCTCAATCCTCGAACGCATGTATCTGCGCTACTGCGAAACCAAAAAATTCCGCGTCGAAGTGCTTGAAGAATCCGCGGGTGACGTTGCCGGCATCAAAAGTGCTTCACTGAAAATCACCGGTAACTATGCCTTCGGCCACCTGCGCACCGAATCCGGGGTGCACCGCTTGGTGCGCAAATCGCCGTTTGATTCGAACAACCGCCGCCACACGTCTTTCGCCAGCGTTTTCGTCTACCCGGAAGTCGACGACTCGATCGTGATCGACATCAATCCGGCAGACCTGCGCATCGACACCTACCGTGCCTCCGGCGCCGGCGGCCAGCACATTAACAAGACCGACTCCGCGGTGCGCATCACCCACATCCCCACTGGCATCGTTGTGCAATGCCAGAGCGACCGTTCGCAGCACCGCAACCGCGCTGAAGCCAATGCGATGCTGAAATCGAAACTCTACGAACTGGAGCTGCGTAAACGCAACGAGCAAAAACAGGCCATGGAAGACTCCAAGACCGACATCGGCTGGGGCCACCAGATCCGCTCCTACGTGCTCGACCAGTCGCGCATCAAGGATCTGCGCACCAACGTCGAAATCGGCAATACCCAGGGCGTGCTTGATGGCGACCTTGACCCTTTCATCACCGCCAGCCTCAAATCCGGCCTGTAGTTAATAATATTTAATTCAGGCTTGTAAATCAGGCCTGTAAAACGGAAAACACATCATGGAAAAACCCGAAACCACGCCGCCCGTCGATACTAACCGCATCGTCGAAGAGCGCCGCGCCAAACTCGCCGACCTGCGCGAACTGGGACTGGCTTTCCCCAACGACTTCGTACGCGCCCACCTCGCCGAAGTACTGGCCGCGGAACATGAGGAAAAAGACGCCAAGACGCTGGTTGAGACGCCGATAGCGGTCAGCGTTGCCGGGCGCATCATGCTCAAACGGGTCATGGGCAAGGCCTGTTTCGCCACTATTCAGGACATGAGCGGCCGCATCCAGCTCTACATTTCCGTCGACGACGTCGGCGCCGATGTGCTGGAGTCATTCAAACACTACGATATAGGCGACATCGTCGGCGCCCAGGGCGGACTGTTCAAGACCCAGAAAGGCGAACTGACGGTGCGCGTCACCACCATCCGCCTGCTGACCAAGTCGCTGCGCCCGCTGCCCGAAAAATTCCACGGCCTGACCGATCAGGAACAGAAATACCGCCAGCGTTACGTCGACCTGATCATGAACGAGGATACGCGGCTGGTGTTTGTGCAGCGTGCGCGCATCATCCAGGCCATCCGCAACCTGCTGATCGCCCGGCGCTATTACGAGGCCGAAACGCCGATGATGCAGCCGATTCCCGGCGGCGCCTCGGCGCGCCCCTTCGTCACCCACCACAACGCGCTCGACATGCAGCTCTACCTGCGCATCGCACCGGAGCTTTATCTGAAGCGACTGGTGGTCGGCGGCTTCGAGAAAGTGTTCGAAATCAACCGCAACTTCCGCAACGAAGGCATGTCGACGCGGCACAATCCGGAATTCACCATGCTCGAGTTTTATGCTGCGTACACCAACCACGAATACCTGATGGGGTTCGTCGAGCAGATCCTGCGCACGGCGGCCCAGGCCGCCTGCGGCACCGAACAGATCACTTACCAGGGCCGCAGCATTGATCTGTCTCAACCCTTCGCGCGGTTGAGCATCACTGGCGCCATTAATAAATACCGGCCGGATATCGGTGACGATATCCTGAATGACCGCGAACGTATCATCGCCAAGATGAAAGAACTGAAAATCCCGTTCCGGGAAAAAGACGGTTTGGGCGGCCTGCAGTTGACGCTGTTCGAAAACACCGTCGAAGCCGAGCTTTGGGATCCAACCTACATCGTCGATTACCCGGCGGAAGTCTCGCCACTGGCGCGGCGCAGCGACAAAAATCCGGAGCTGACCGAACGTTTCGAGCTCTACATCTGCGGCCGCGAAATCGCCAACGGCTTCTCTGAATTGAACGATCCGGAAGACCAGGCTGAACGGTTCATGGAACAGGTGCGGCAGAAGGAAGCCGGTGACCATGAAGCCATGCATTACGACGCCGACTACATCCGTGCCTTGGAATACGGCCTGCCGCCCTGCGGCGGCGCCGGTATCGGCATTGATCGTGTGGTGATGATGCTGACCGACAGTCCGTCGATCCGCGACGTGATCCTGTTTCCACAAATGAGACCGGAATAAAATCCGGCATCGCAGCAGGAGGAGTTGCAGTGGACTTACCGCTCTGGCAACCCGATCCGCAACAGATTGCGGCCGCAAACATCACGGCGTTCGTGCGCCACCTCGAAACACCCGGCGGTCCGAGGCTGGCGGACCATGCCGCGCTGTACCAGTGGTCGCTGTCACACCCCGCCGATTTCTGGAGTGCAGTGTGGGATTTCTGCGGCGTCATCGGCAAACGCGGCAAGCGCGTGCTGGAAAACCCCGGGCAAATGCCGGGCGCACACTGGTTCCCGGACGCAAAGCTCAATTACGCCGAAAACCTGCTGCGCGCTGCGAAGCAAGTCCCCTTGGGGGGCGCCGCGAAGCAAGTCCCCTTGGGGGGGCAAGAAGACGCCAAGGGTGAGGAAAATACGGCCATCGTGTTCTGGGGTGAAAACCAGATCAAGAGCAGGATCAGCTTTCGTGAACTGCACCACGAAGTCTCGCGCCTCGCCCAGGCGCTGCGCGCCGCCGGCATCCAGCCCGGCGACCGCATTGCCGGCTACATGCCCAACCTGCCCGGCACTGTCATTGCCATGCTCGCGGCGACCAGCATCGGCGCGGTGTGGTCTTCGTGCTCGCCGGACTTTGGTGTGCAGGGTGTAGTCGACCGCTTCAGCCAGATCGGGCCGCGCATCCTGTTTGCCGCCGACGGATATTTCTACAACCGGCACACCATCGACAACCTGCCGCGGCTGCGCGAAATCATGGCGCAGCTGCCCACCGTCGAAAAACTGTTGATCGTGCCTTATGCCTCGGGCGGCCCTGATATCGCCGGCCTGCCGCACGCCATCAATGTCCATGATTTCATGGCGCCGTTCAAAGCCGGCGCCATCCGTTTTGAGCAATTGCCCTTCGACCATCCGCTGTTCATCCTGTTTTCCTCGGGCACCACCGGCGTGCCCAAGTGCATCGTCCACGGCGCCGGCGGCACCCTGCTGCAGCACCTGAAGGAACATGTGCTGCACACCGACATCAAGCGCGGCGACCGGCTGTTTTATTTCACCACCTGCGGCTGGATGATGTGGAACTGGCTGGTGTCCGGACTGGCCGCAGGCGCCACCCTGATGCTCTACGACGGCTCCCCGTTCCTCGCCAAAGGCTCCGTGCTGTGGGATTACGCCGCGCAGGAAAAAATGACGGTGTTCGGCACCTCGGCCAAATACATTGATGCCCTGGCCAAACTTGGTCTCGCACCGCGCGAGACCCATGACCTGTCGGCACTGCGTGCCATGTTGTCGACCGGCTCACCGCTGGCGCCGGAGAGTTTTGATTACGTTTATCGCAACATCAAATCCAATCTGCAGCTGGCGTCGATTTCCGGCGGCACCGACATCATTTCCTGTTTTGCGCTGGGCTGCCCCACACTGCCGGTATGGCGTGGCGAACTGCAATGCCGCGGCCTGGGCATGAAAGTCGAAGTGTGGAATGACGAAGGGAAACCGGTGCGCGGCGAAAAAGGCGAGCTGGTGTGTACTGCCCCCTTTCCGTCGATGCCGGTCGGATTCTGGAACGACGCCGACGGCGCCAAGTACCGCGCCGCCTATTTCGAGCGTTATCCCGGCATCTGGCATCACGGCGATTACGTCGAACTGACGGCGCATGACGGCCTGATGATCTTTGGTCGGTCCGATGCGGTGCTGAATCCCGGCGGCGTGCGCATCGGTACTGCGGAAATCTACCGCCAGGTCGAACAGCTGGATGAAGTCGTCGAAAGCCTGGCCATTGGCCAGGACTGGCCACTACAGCAGCCCAATGACGTGCGTGTGGTGCTTTTCGTAAGATTGCGCGACGGCGTCACGCTGAACGCCACACTGATTGACCGTATAAAAAAACAGATCCGCGACAACACCACGCCGCGCCATGTGCCGGCGCAGGTGATACAGGTCGCCGACATTCCGCGCACCAAGAGCGGCAAAATCGTCGAACTCGCAGTGCGTAATGTTGTGCACGGCCTGCCGGTAAAAAACGTTGAGGCACTGGCCAATCCCGATGCACTGGATCAATTCCGCAATCGCGATGAGCTGCGCGCCTAATTGCGCGCAGGGCTGCTATGTCATGGCAATCGTGAAGTGATGTAACGCTTTGTAACAATGTGACTTTTGGCACGCACGCCAACTTAAGCTGCGCGTTAGGATGGATGCGTATAACTGAATCACAAAAGGAGCACCACCATGTCAGATACCAGCAAAATGAATCCGCTAGTCGCCATTGCCGCAGTTGCAGTCACTGCATTCAGCCTGATGGGCATCGGCATCATGACCGGTCTCGTGCCGAACTCATTTTCCAAGAACAGTGAATCGGCATTGCAAACCGAGGCCGTCATTACCAAGCCTGCAAAAACAGCCGCCGAACCGGCATCTGCGCCGTCCAAACCCAAAGCACAGATCAAACAAGCGGAAACCAAACGGCCAGTACAGGTCGCGACTCAAGCACAATCAGCCCCTGCTGAACAATCCAAAGTCGCGCCGGTTTGCACTACTTGTGGTGTGGTTGCGAGCGTAAACGCCATCACGCAAAAAGGTGAGGGCAGCGGCATCGGCGCGGTGGCAGGCGGGGTGTTGGGCGGCGTACTGGGTCACCAGGTCGGCGGCGGTACAGGCAAGAAGATCGCAACCGTTGCCGGTGCCGCAGGCGGCGCTTACGCCGGCCATCAGGTCGAAAAAGGCATGAAATCGACCACCCGCTACGATGTTGTCGTGAGCATGGACGACGGCACCACCCGCACCTTCTCCTACGACACGCAACCCGCGTTTCAAGCCGGAGTGAAAGTTCGCGTAATGAATGGTGCGCTCACTGCCGGCTAAACCAGCTGCGCTCGAAAATAAAGCGCCCCAGTCGGGGCGCTTTTTTCTTGCAGGATTGAAATGTGTTGCGGCAGACGGTCCATCGCGCTGGCCATGTGTGTCTGGCATCCGGCGCATACAGTTAGCGGTATTTCCTTGGTAATTTTATAACTTATTGATTTAATTAAATAATTTTACGGTTATTGTATATATACCCCACTAGGGTATATGCTGCACCGCATGGATAGCCTCACTAACCTTAAAAAAGCACCCGCGGTCATTGACCTGCCGATCACCGGCATGACCTGCGCCGCCTGCGCCGCGCGCATCGAAAAAACATTGAACCGTCTGCCCGATGTGAAGGCCGCGGTGAATTTCGCCACTGAAAAAGCCCACGTCGAATATCCCGCTGCCAGCGTCACACCCGCTGGCCTGATCGAGGCGATCCGCAAAGCCGGTTATGACGCGCAAATACCAGTGGCCGGAGGTGATGCCACGCGCAAGGCCGAACGTCTGGCCGCGTATCAACGTGACCTGCGGCTGTTCACGATTTCGGCGCTGCTCACGCTGCCCTTCCTGGCGCTGATGCTGTACATGCTCACTGGCGCTCACCACGCCGCCTGGCTGCCGCCGATGGCGCAACTGCTGATCGCCACTCCGGTGCAATTCTGGATTGGCAGCCGGTTTTATGTCGGCGCGTATCACGCATTGCGGGGCGGCGGCGCCAACATGGATGTACTGATCGCGCTGGGCACCAGCATGGCGTATTTCTACAGCGCTGCGGTGGTGCTCGCCGGAATTGACGGACACCTTTATTTCGAAGCTGCGGTCAGCATTATCACGCTGGTCTTCCTCGGCAAACTGCTGGAATCGCGCGCCCGCGCCCGTGCCTCGGCGGCGATTGAGGAACTGATCCGCCTGCAACCCAAAACTGCGCGCATCGAACGTGCCGGCGGCATCGTCGAGATCGCCGTTGCCGACATGCGCGTCGGCGATGTGTTCGTGGTGCGCCCGGGTGAGGCCGTGCCCGTCGACGGCAAAGTGATTGATGGGTCCTCCAGCGTTGACGAAGCCATGCTCACCGGCGAAAGCCTGCCGGTCAGCAAAAGCGCCGGCAGTCCGGTGTATGCCGCAACCATCAACGCCGAGGGCCTGCTCCGCTGCAGCACCACCGGCGTCGGCGCCGATACCGCGCTGGCCGGCATCATCCGCCTCGTCGAAGAAGCTCAGGGCTCCAAAGCGCCGATCCAGCGCCTGGCCGATGTCATCGCCGGCGTGTTTGTACCGGTAGTGGTGGGCATTGCACTGCTGACCTTCATCGGCTGGTGGTGGTTCAGCGGGGATTTCACCGCCGCGATGGTCAACGCCGTAGCCGTGCTGGTGATCGCCTGCCCCTGCGCGCTGGGCCTCGCCACACCGACCGCGATCATGGTCGGCAGCGGCGCCGGCGCGCGCGCGGGTGTGCTGATCAAAAATGCTGAAGCGCTGGAGCATGCCGGCCATATCGACACGCTGGTCATCGACAAGACCGGCACGCTGACCCAGGGCAGGCCCGCGGTGACCGACATCGTTGCCATCGGGGGTAGTAGCGATGAAGAAGTGCTGCGTGTTGCCGCCGCATTGGAATCCGGCTCGGAGCATCCGCTGGCTCGCGCGATCCTCGGGTGCGCGCAAGATCGCAGCGTCACAACACAGCCGGTCCAGGATTTTGCCGCGGTCACCGGCAAAGGCGTTCGTGCCCTGGTAAACGGCACGGTCGCAATGCTCGGCTCGCCGCGTTTGCTCACCGACGCCGGTCTGGCCTTCGATACACAGCGGGTTGCACAACTGCAGGACCAGGGCAAAACCGTGATCGGCGTCGCCCATAACAACCGCGTGCTCGGTCTGATTGCCATCGCCGATCCACTGCGCCCGACTTCAGCCACTGCAGTCGCCGCGCTGCAGGCAATGGGCATCGAAGTCATCATGCTCACTGGCGACAACCGGCGCACGGCGGAACGTATCGCAAAGGAGGTCGGTGTCACCCGCTTCGAAGCAGAGATGCTGCCGCAGGACAAGGCACAACGCATCGCCGCGCTTAAAGCTGAAGGTCATGTTGTCGGCATGATCGGCGACGGCGTCAACGACGCTCCGGCACTGGCCGCGGCACAGGTCAGTTTTGCCATTGGCGCCGGTTCCGATGTCGCCATTCACGCCGCCGATGTGACGCTGATGCGCAGCGACCTTCTGAGCGCAGTGGATGCCATAAGCCTGTCGCGCGCGACTTTTCGCAAAATAAAGCAGAACCTGTTTTTTGCTTTTATTTACAACGCGCTGGGCATCCCCCTGGCCGCAGCCGGTCTGCTCAACCCGGTGATCGCCGGCGCAGCGATGGCGATGAGTTCGGTATCGGTGGTCAGCAATTCGCTGCTATTGAAGCGCTGGCGACCGCAAAGGCGGTAATTGGTAAATGGTGACTGGTAATTGGAACACCCAAGCGCCACTCCACTCACCCATCACCAATTACCAGTCACCAGTCACCAGTTACCAACCAAGGAGAACATCATGGAAACCACTGTAATCCCCGTCAAAGGCATGACCTGCATGGGTTGCGTATCCAGCGTCAAACGTGTGTTGGGCAACATGGCCGGGGTCACGCAGGCGGAAGTCTCGCTGGAAAAAGCACAGGCCACCGTCAGTTACGACGCCGGCAAAACCAGCCTGCCTGCCATCAAGGCAGCAATCACGGATGCCGGCTATGACGTTGCCTGAACGCAAACGCACCGCCCACATCGACTGCCATGATCCGTTGTTTGTGCAACATTTAGTCGTGCAGCCACACAAGCAGGCACTGCTGAAACGCCTGAGTCGCGTGGAAGGCCAGGTGCGCGGCGTCGCGCAGATGATCCAGGGCGACCGCTATTGCGTCGATGTTCTGACCCAGGTCGCGGCGATTCAGTCGGCGCTGGACGCGGTTGCACTGCAACTGCTGGAGGATCACACCCGGGGTTGTGTCGCCGATGCGGTGAGGGCCGACCGCGGTGATCAGGCGATTGCAGAACTGATGACGGTGGTCAAACGCTTCGCGCGCTGACCAGAACCCATGTCAAAAACCTGCTGAGCGCAGGCGTTTTTTGAGATGGGTTCTACCAGTTCCAGAGCTGCCACCAAGGCAAGTCTTTTTTCGAGCCGCCCTTCAAATAAGGGCTGTTCGGGAAATTTTTGACCATGACGCGCTCGGCATCGTTGCGCAGGGTGGTCATGCCGAGGGCGTCATAGGCCTGGACCATGATTAACAGCCCCTCTTCATTGGCCGGTGCGCCCGGATAGGTTTTCAGCGCGTATTGCGCCCGGTTCGCCGCAGCGACATACGCCTTGCGCTTCATGTAATAACGCGCCACATGGATTTCGCTTGAAGCCAGCGCGTTGACCAGGTAATTCATGCGCTGGATCGCGTCTGGCGTGTATTTGCTTTCGGGAAACCGCGTGACCAGATCCTTGAATGCCACAAACGCTTCAGCCGCGGCCTTGGAGTCGCGTTCGGACATGTCCTGTCCGCTGAAAAACCCCATGATGCCCAGATCGTCGTTGAAATTGATCAGCCCGCGCAGGAAGTACATGTAATCGGCACTGGGATGGTTGGGATTCTGTTTGACGAAGCGGTCAATGGTGGCCAGCGCCGAAGCCTGATCCTCGTTTTTCCATTGAGCATAGGCGACTTCGATCTGCGCCTGCTGCGCGAACCGCCCGAACGGATAACGCGATTCGATCTTCTCGTAATACTTGATCGCACTTTCCCAGTTGCGGTCTGCGAGTTCCTGGCGGGCCTCGGCATACAGTTTCTGCACCGACCAGCCCCGGGTCTCGTCGACGTCCTTGCCGCTGAACATGCCGCAACCGCCCAGCAGCCAGGCTGCGGCAATGGCGGTGATTAACGTTAAAATGTTCCGCTTGGAACTGAACATCGATGAATGCTGCAATGAATGCTGATTTGTCATCCGAAAATTATACCCAAAACGGGGACTCTCCGGCTCCGCATCATCTGGCGGTGCCGGCGACCTGCGCCGGTTTGCGGTTGGATCAGGCGCTGGCGCAGCTACTGCCGCAGTATTCCCGCGCCAGGCTGACCACCTGGGTGCGTGAGGGTCGCGTTACCGTAGACGGGAAATCGCTCGCCCCGCGCGACAAAGTCCACGGCGGCGAACAGATTGCCGTGCAACCGATGCTGTCACCGGAAGAAACGTCATTCCGGCCCGAAACGATACCGTTGGCCGTGCTGTACGAGGACGACACGCTGATTGTCATTAACAAACCCCCGGGCCTGGTGGTTCACCCGGGCAGCGGCAACTGGCAGGGCACGCTGTTAAACGCGCTGCTCGCCCACGCCCCGCAACTGGCAACCGTGCCCCGTGCCGGCATCGTGCACCGCCTCGACAAGGACACCAGCGGGTTATTGGTCATCGCCAAAACGCTGACCGCGCAAACCGACCTGGTGCGCCAGTTGCAGGCACGCACAGTCACTCGCGAATACCGCGCCGTCGCCCACGGCAAGGTCGTCCGCGACGGCAAAATCGAAGGCGCGATCGGCCGTGACCCGCGCAGCCGCATCCGCATGGCCGTGGTGCATAACGGCAAACCGGCGGTCACCCATTACAAAGTGCTGGAAAAGCTGGCGCGCGCGAGCGTGCTGGCCTGTCGCCTTGAAACCGGACGCACCCACCAGATCCGCGTCCACCTGCAAAAACTCGGCCATCCGATCTGGGGCGATCCGGTCTATGGACCGCGCAATCCGCCAGCCAAACCGCAATTGACGCGGCAGGCGCTGCACGCCGAAAAACTGGCATTGACCCATCCGCAAAGCGGCGAAACCATGCAGTGGTACGCACCCTTGCCGACAGACATGCAGCAACTGATCGCAGCCCTGCGCGACGAATGAACGCGCCCCACCCGCAATGGATCATTCCCGACTGGCCGGCCCCGGCGCAGGTGCGAGCACTGGTCACCACGCGCGCCGGAGGCACCAGCACCGGCCCGTATGCCGGCATGAACCTCGGCCGACGCACGGCAGACGATCCCGCCGCAGTCGAGGCCAATCATGCGCAACTGAACCGGCTGCTGCCAGCAACGCCGCGCTGGCTGGCGCAGGTCCACGGCAGTACGGTTGTCGATGCTGATACCTTGACTGGTGGGCCACATGAGATTCCCCAGGCCGACGCCAGCGTCGCGCACCTCACAGGGACAGTCTGCGCCATCCTCGTCGCCGACTGCCTGCCCGTGCTGTTCACCGACCGCGCTGGCAGTTGCATTGCCGTTGCCCACGCCGGCTGGCGCGGCCTTGCCGGCGGCGTGCTCGCCAACACCATCGCACGCATGCCGGCACAACCCGCCGATCTGCTGGCCTGGATCGGCCCCGGCATTGGACCAACGGCCTTCGAAGTCGGCGACGATGTGCTGCAGGCGTTTTGTGCTGAGGCGCCGGAACGTAAATCGGCATTTAAACTACTGCGCGCCGGCAAATGGCTGTGCGACCTGCCGGCACTGGCGCGCGATGCGCTGCGCCGCGCCGGCGTCACACAGGTTTATGGCGGCGATCTGTGTACTTATACGGATAGCGAACGCTTTTATTCCCACCGCCGCAACCCGGTCACCGGCCGCATGGCGGCGCTGGTGTGGCGACAATGATGAGTGATGAGTGCGGAACTAACCCCGCCCTGCCCTTCACTCCTCAATCCTCAATCCTCACTCCTCACTCCTCACTCCTCAATCCTCTATCCTTAATCCTCACTCCTCACCCATCACTCCTCACTCCTCACTTGGTTATAATCCCGCCTCGCCACGCGCCCCGAAGGAAGTCCCCTTGGGGGGCATCCCGCGCAGCGCCTAAAAGCGAATCTCCTTGAATACCCTCTCTTGGATCATCCTGGCGACATTCGCCGGCGGCATATTGTCCGCCGTCATGGCCGGCCTGTTCGCGATCAAGGCCAAGGCGTCGCAGGTGCCGATGCTGGTCAGTTACGCCGTCGGCGCGCTGCTCGGCGCCGCGTTCATCGAAGTCCTGCCGCACGCCTTTGAGCAGAGCGACAACATCCAGACCACCGCGGCCACCGTGCTGTTCGGCATCCTCGGCTTTTTCGTGCTGGAAAAACTGGTGCTGTGGCGGCATTGCCACATTGAGGAATGCGAAGCCCACGACCCGCACACCCTGCCGCAGCAGAAACACGACAATAAGCATGGCCACAATGATCACGGCCGCAGCGGGCTGATGATTCTGGTCGGCGACACCTTCCATAATTTTGTCGATGGCGTGCTGATCGCCGCCGCCTTCATGGCCGACACCCAGCTCGGCATCGTCACCTCCATCGCGATCATTGCCCATGAGGTGCCGCAGGAAGTCGGCGACTTCCTGATTTTACTGCACTCCGGTTACAGCAAAAAGAAGGCGATGCTGTTGAACGTACTTGCCAGCGCGGCGATGGTGATTGGCGGCGTGCTCGCCTATTTCACATTGCAGGTCGCGCAGGCCCTGGTCACGCCACTGCTGGCACTGGCCGCGGCCAGCATGCTCTATGTCGCTGTCGCCGACCTGATTCCGGGCCTGCACCGCCGGCCCGAACTGGCCGCCACCGCGCAGCAGGTACTGCTGATCGGGCTGGGCGTCGCCACCATCTGGCTGGTCGGCGCATGGGCGCACGGCCACTGATCCACCTCCAAAAATGGCAGCAAGACCGCGCCGTCGTACGCGGAGCGGCATGTTATTGTTGTCTTGAGCGCCGCACCCCGGTCCCGCATGCAGCTGATTGCCCATGACTGAATCCACGTCCAAACCCGCGCCCGAATTTACGTTAAGCAACCCTGGCGCCGCATTTGCCGAACTGAACCGCATGCTGTTCGCCGGCGCCGCCGGCAAACTCGATGCCGCCCAGACCATGCCCGACATGGCGCAGATGATGCAGTTGCTCTCCGCCGGCATGGCGGAAGACAGCGAACGCTGGCTGGAGCGGAACAACCAGTATTACCGCGATCATTTGGAGCTGTGGCAGGCCTGTGCCAATTCGTCGACCGACGGTGCCGCCCTTGTGCCGCCGACCGACCGCCGTTTCCGCGCACCCGAATGGCGCGAACCCTATTACAACTATCTCGCCCAGTCTTATCTGCTGTCGGCGCGCTGGCTGGAAGAGCTGACCGCCGCCGCCAAGCTCGAAGCCCATGCCAAACACAAGCTGGAGTTCTATACGCGGCAGATGATCGACGCGCTGTCGCCGGCCAATTACCCGTGGACCAACCCGGAGGCGATCAAGCTCGCCGCGGAAACCGACGGTGCCAGCCTCAGCCAAGGCCTGAAAAACCTCGCCGCCGACATCGACCGCGGCCTGGTGTCAATGACCGACGAGACCGCTTTCGAAGTCGGTCGCAACCTGGCGATCACGCCGGGCGCTGTGGTGTACGAAAACGATTTCATGCAATTGCTGCAGTACGCGCCGCTGACCGGGGAGGTCCATCAGCGGCCGCTGGTGATGGTGCCGCCGTGCATCAACAAGTACTACATCCTTGACCTGCAGCCCGACAATTCCTACGTTCGCCATGCCGTCGCTGCAGGCCACACGGTATTCATGGTGTCCTGGCGCAACATGCCGGCTGAGATGGGCCATGCCACCTGGGATGACTACCTCGAACACGGCGTGATGCGCGCCATCAGCGTGGCACAGGACATCAGCGGCGCGCGGCAGGTCAATGCACTGGGCTTCTGCGTCGGCGGCACGCTGCTCGCCTGTGCATTGGCTGTCATGCGCGCCCGCGACGAAGACCCGGTTGCCAGCGCCACCTTCCTCACCACCATGCTCGACTTCAGCGACACCGGCGAACTGAGCGTGTTCATCGATGAACCTTACGTGGCCGCGCGGGAAGCCGAATTTGCCCAGGGCGGCGTGTTGAAGGGGCGCGAACTGGCATTGACTTTCGCCAGCCTGCGCGCCAACGACCTGATCTGGCCGTATGTGGTCAATAATTACCTCAAGGGTCGTACGCCCGAGGCCTTCGACCTGCTCTACTGGAACAGCGACAGCACCAACCTGCCGGGCACCATGTACAAGTACTACATGCGCCACACCTATCTCGAGAACAACCTGCGCACACCCGGCAAGCTGACCATGTGCGGTGTGCCGGTTGACCTGGCGAATGTCGACATGCCGGCCTACCTGCTGGCGGCGCGCGAAGACCACATCGTTCCCTGGCGCACCGCTTACGGTAGTGTTCCACTATTGGGTGGCCCGCTACAATTCGTGCTCGCGGCCAGCGGCCACATTGCGGGGGTCGTCAACCCGGCAATCCGCAACAAGCGCAATTTCTGGATCAACGACAAACGCCCCCCGGCGGCAGAAACCTGGCTGGAAGGAGCGACGTCGCAACCCGGCAGCTGGTGGCCGCACTGGACCGATTGGCTGGCGCAATACGGCGGAAAACAGGTGGCCGCCCCCGCGGCGCCCGGCAATGCCCGGTACCCGGCAATTGAGCCAGCGCCGGGTCGTTACGTCAAAACCCGAAACACATAAAACAGGCGCGGCACGCGATGCGGCACGGCCGTTTGCTGTTAAATTAGTATCAAATCAGATTCGGCATTCAACCAAGGAGGTGGTCATGTCACGAGTTGCAGTAGTCACCGGCGGTATGGGGGGCCTCGGCGAGGCCATCTGCATGAAACTCTCGAAAATGGGCTACCAGGTGGTCGCCACCTATTCACCCGGCAATACCAAACACGCTGCCTGGGTGGCCGAAATGAAACTGCAGGGCCACGACTTCCGCGCCGTGCCGGTGGACGTCGCCGATTACGAATCCAGCAAAAAGGCCATCGCGCAGATCACCAAGGATCTCGGTCCGGTCGACGTGCTGGTCAATAACGCCGGCATCACTCGCGACACCACCTTCCGCAAAATGGAAAAAGAAGGCTGGGATGCGGTGATGAAAACCAATCTGGACAGCGTGTTCAACATGACCAAGCCGGTGATCGACGGCATGGCCGAACGCGGCTGGGGACGAGTCATCAACGTGTCTTCGGTCAATGGCCAGAAAGGCGCCTTTGGCCAGACCAACTATTCCGCGGCCAAGGCCGGCATGCACGGCTTCACCAAGGCCGCCGCACTGGAATACGCTCGCAAGGGCGTCACCGTGAACACGATTTCGCCGGGCTACATCGGCACCAAGATGGTGATGGCCATCCCGAAGGAAGTGCTCGACAGCAAAATCATCCCGCAGATTCCCATTGGCCGACTCGGCAAGCCCGAGGAAGTGGCGGGTCTGGTCGCCTACCTGTGCTCGGAAGAAGCCGCCTTCGTCACCGGCGCCAATATCGCGATCAACGGCGGCCAGCACATGCAGTGAGTTCACCTGCGAATGCAGCATCGCATTATTTGCTAAGTTATTGATTTATATATATTTTTATATAAATGTGAGTTGCATTGCAGCATATCGTGTGAAATAATGCTGGTCCACTACCCCCAAAGGTAAGCGATGAGCGCACAGGCCAGAACGATCAAAAAGTACCCGAACCGACGGCTCTATGACACGGAGACCAGCAGCTACATCACGCTGGCCGATGTCAAAAAACTGGTACTCGAAAATGTTGAGTTCAAGGTCGAAGACGCCAAGACCAAGGACGACCTGACGCGCAGCATTTTGATGCAGATCATCCTTGAAGAAGAATCCTCCGGGTCACCGATGTTCACCAGCGACTCACTGTCGCAAATCATCCGCTTTTACGGCAACGCGATGCAGGGGATGATGGGTGGTTACCTCGAAAAAAATATTGAAACCTTCATGCAGATCCAGAACAAGCTGCAGGATCAGTCACGCCAGGTGTATGGCCAAAACCCGATGCTCAACTCCGAAACCTGGAGCGAATTCGTCAAGATGCAGGCTCCGGCCATGCAGGGATTGATGGGCCGTTACCTTGAGCAGAGTGCACAAACCTTCCTCAACATGCAAAACCAGCTGACGGCACAGACGCGCAACCTATGGGGCAACTTCCCCTTCCCCGGCTTCCCGGGACAGGAAGGCGCCAAAAAAGAAGACGGCGAAGAACCGAAGGCCTGACGTCACAGTTCGCAACCCGCGGCCATTTACTGCGCTTTTTTACTCGTTTTTCACTCACTTTTCACTCGCTTTCACCTGCTTCTCACTGCATCTCTGCTGTGCCCTTCTCCCCTCCCCGCAAGGTCGGATTCGTTTCGCTCGGCTGCCCCAAAGCCACGGTCGACTCCGAACATATCCTGACGCAATTGCGCGCCGAGGGTTATATCGTCGCGCCGAGTTATAAAGACGCTGACCTGGTGGTCGTCAACACCTGTGGCTTCATCGACGCCGCGGTCGAGGAATCACTGGATGCCATTGGCGAAGCGCTGGCTGAAAACGGCCGCGTCATCGTCACCGGCTGCCTCGGCGCCAAGGGTGACATCGTGCGTGAGACGCACCCCAAAGTGCTCGCCGTCACCGGCCCGCATGCCACAGCCGCAGTGATGGCGGCGGTGCATATCCACCTGCCTCAGCCGCACGATCCGCACATCGACCTGATCCCGCCGCAGGGCATCCGCCTGACGCCGCGGCATTACGCCTATCTGAAAATTTCCGAAGGCTGCAATCACCGCTGCACCTTTTGCATCATCCCGTCGATGCGCGGCGATCTGGTCAGCCGGCCGATAGGCGAGGTGATGAAAGAGGCGGAAAACCTGGTCAATGCCGGCGTCCGGGAACTGCTGGTGATTTCACAGGACACCAGCGCCTACGGCGTCGATATCAAATACCGCACCGGATTCTGGAACGGCCGGCCGATCAAGACGCGCATGACCGAACTGACGCAGGCATTGGCCAGCCTCGGCGTGTGGGTGCGCCTGCACTATGTCTACCCGTACCCGCATGTCGACGAAGTTATCCCGCTGATGGCCGAAGGCAAGCTGCTGCCCTACCTCGACGTGCCGTTCCAGCACGCCAGCCCGCGAATCCTGAAAATGATGAAGCGCCCGGCCAATGCCGAGGGCACACTGCAACGCATCCGCGACTGGCGCGCGATCTGCCCGGATCTCACCATCCGCAGCACCTTCATCGCCGGCTTCCCCGGCGAAACCGAATCCGAATTCGAATCGCTGCTCGAATTCCTCGAAGAAGCCCAGCTCGACCGCGTCGGCTGTTTTGCCTATTCGCCGGTCGAGGGGGCCAAAGCCAATGCGCTGCCCGATCCGGTGCCAAAGGAAGTGCGCGAGGAACGCCAGGCGCGGTTCATGGCGGTGCAAGAAAAAATCAGCACGGCACGCTTGAAGAAAAAAGTCGGCCGGACCATCACCGTGCTGGTTGATGAAGCCGGCCCCGATGGTGCCATCGCGCGCTCCGCTGCCGACGCACCGGAAATCGATGGTCGCGTCATTATCGGCAAGGGCGCCAAGCTTAAGGTCGGCGAATTCGCGCGCGTCAAAATCACCAAATCCGACGCCCATGACTTGTGGGCAGCGCCCACCGAGCTGCGCAGCGTCAAATAAACCATGCTGCAAACCCTGCGGCGCTGGGCCAAGCTGCTGAAAGGCGATGTGGTGATGCTGTGGTTCGCCTACCGCAACCCGCAGACACCGCTCTACGCCAAAATTTTCGCCGTACTGGTGGTCGCTTATGCCTTCAGCCCGATCGACCTGATTCCGGATTTTATTCCCGTCATCGGCCTGCTTGACGACGCCCTGCTGCTGCCCATCGGCATCTGGCTCGCGGTGAAGATGGTGCCGGCCCCGATCGTCGCCGCATGCCGGCAGCAGGCGCAAGCCTGGCTGGACGCACGCAAACCGAAGCCGCAGAATTACATCGCCGCTGTCGTGTTTATTGCGCTGTGGATTTTGGGCGCCTGGCTGGTGTGGCGCTGGCTGGCCAACTGACGGATTTGCCATGACTGCCCCGATACCCAAAAACCCACCCACCCTCTGGCATCGCCTGCTGCGCAGGCTGGGATTGCGGCGCAAGAATGATGCCGAAGCGACGGAAGTCTCCTATCGCGAGCTGTCGATTGTCACGCTGATCGCGGCGCTGATTATCGGCGCAGCCTTCCTGCTTGCCTATCGTTTCGTGCGGCCCGCGCCGCCGGGCAGCTTTGTCATTTCCACCGGCAACGAGGCCGGCGCTTACCACCTGTTCGGCGGACGTTACCGCGACCTGCTGGCCAAGGAAAAAATCCGCGTTGAACTGCGCCCCTCTTCCGGCTCTCTCGACAACCTGACGCTGCTCGGGCAGTTGTCCGGCAAACGTATCGCCGCCGGCCCTGAAGGCAGCGGCACGCGCGTATTGGTCACCAGCGTGCTGCAGGCAGGCAATGCGCTGAAATCGGGGATTCCGCTATACCCGCTGACCGGCATGGCGGCGGCCGAAGCGTTGATTGCCGGCCGCCTGGATGCCGCGCTGTTTGTCGCAGCACCCGACGCGCCGGTGGTGCAGAAACTACTGAAAACACCGGGCATCCGCTTGATGAGCCTGAGCCACGCCGAAGCGCTGGCGCGTCGCTTCCCCTATCTCTCGGCGGTCACCCTGCCGCGGGGCATGATCGACCTCGGCGCCGATATTCCATCGAGTAATGTGCGCATGGTCGCCGCCACCACGCACCTGGTTGCGCGCACGGATTTCCATCCGGCGCTGGTGTCGGTGCTGCTGCAGGCCGCGACCAAGGTGCACGGCAGTGCCGGCGTGTTCCGCAAGGCAGGAGAATTCCCGGCAATCCGCGAAGGCGATTTCCCGATCAGCGAGGATGCACAGCGTTATTTCAAATCCGGCCCGCCATTCCTCCAGCGTTACATGCCATTCTGGCTCGTCAACCTGCTCGAACGCATGCTGGTGCTGATCGTGCCACTGATCGCGGTACTGATTCCGGTGATGCGCATCATGCCGGCGTTTTACGACTGGCGGGTCAAGCGCAAGATATTCTGCTGGTACGGCGAACTCAAAATGGTTGAACTCGAAGTGCGCAGCAAACCCGGCGCTGCCGACACCGCCCGGCTGCTGGCACGCCTTGATGAAATCGAGGACGGCGTCGACGCGACCCGTGTACCGCTGACCTACTGGGATTATGTCTACACGCTGCGCGGTCACATCCAGATGGTGCGGGGGCGGTTGACCAACGCGCCAGCCGTGCAGGCCATGCCGCTGCCTGCCCCGCCTAGTCGCTAAACCGGCGCCGGTTCCTGCGCAAAAAACGCGATCACATCGGCAACATCCCGTGTCCGGGTCATCGGCGGCAGGCTGCGCCAGATGCGCTTGCCATAGGATTTTGAAAGCAACCGTGGGTCGCAGATCATCAGCACACCGCGGTCCGTCTCATCGCGGATCAGCCGGCCGGCGCCCTGCTTCAGCGAAATCACCGCGCGCGGCAACTGATATTCCATAAACGCGTTGCGGCCTTCGGCGTTGATTTTGGCGATGCGCGCCGCCAGCACCGGATCGTCGGGCGGCGCAAACGGCAGCTTGTCGATCATCACCACCGACAAGGCATCGCCACGCACGTCCACACCTTCCCAGAACGACTGGCTGCCGACCAGCACCGCGTTGCCAAGGCTGCGGAAACGTTGCAGCAGCTCTGTGCGTGAACCCTCACCCTGCACCAGCAGCGGGTAATCCCAGCCGCGTTTTTTGAATTCGTCCAGCAGCAAACCATGCGCCTCGCGCATCGCGCGCAGGCTGGTGAACAGCAGGAACGCCCGGCCACGACTGGCTTCGACCACCGGCAGCGCCGCTGCGACCACGGCGGCGGTGTAATCGGGGGTATTCGGATCCGGCAGATTCGGCGGTACGTAGAGCAAGCCCTGCTTGGCAAAATCAAAAGGACTGGCCCAGTTTGCGGTCTGCCCGGACTCAATGCCGAGTTCGTTAACGTAATGTTTGAAATCGCCGTTCACCGACAGCGTCGCCGAGGTGAACACCCAGGCTTTGGCCTGCGCCTCGACCTGTTTGCGAAAAATCTCCGCAATCGACAGCGGTGTCGCATTGAACTGCACCGACTGGTGAAACACCTCGACCCAGCGCACCAGGCTGGCATCCGTGTCTTCACGCCAGCCGCTCAGTTGCCCGCGCAGCGCATCGGCGCGCTCAAAACATTGTTGCAGGCCATCGCTGCGCGCGGCTTGTGTATGCAAGGTCTCGGCGAGGGTCGTCAGCTTGTCGCAGGCTTCCTGCAGCGCTTCGGTCATCAGCTTCCGTTGCCGTACAACAGTTGCCGGCATGCGCGTGCCGCTGTCGTCGAAGGCCAATCGGAGATCGCGCGCCGCCTTCTCCAGCACATTGGCAGCGACCGGCA
>JAYUYQ010000212.1:0-4546 GCA_043752435.1 Betaproteobacteria bacterium | reverse complement strand
CTTCCTTCGCCCCGTTCTACTTGGCGGCTTGCACCATGATTTCCACCAGCGTGTCCGGCGTGCCGAGCCGCGCTTCAACGCAGGCGCGCGCCGGCAGGTTCTGCTGATCGGCCCAGACCGCCCAGGCTTCGTCCATCTGCGGTTTGGCGCGCATGTCGCTGACCCAGATCACCGCAGAGAGCAGCCGTGATTTGTCGGTGCCCGCGGCTTTCAGCATGGCATCAATCTTGGCGAGGATTTCTGCGGTCTGTTCGCGCATGCCCTTGCTGCGGTCATCGGCGGTGATGCCGGCGAGGTAGGCCACGTTGCTGTGGGTGACGGCGCGGGAAAGGCGTTTGTCGCTGTTGAATCGTTTGATGTCGCTCATGCTTTCATACTCCACAAGGTCGGATGTTTAAGGAAAAGATGTCGTCACTTTCCGTGTTGCGACGGAAGCGCCGGCGGTTCAGATCTGGCCGGTAGTAATCAGGCGTCCGAGAAAGAAAATGCCGGTGGCGATAAAGGCGAACAGCACAAAATCGGGAATCTTACTTTCGCGTTTGCCGCCGATCTGTGCACCGTACAAACTCTTGGCCACAAAAATCGCGGCGATGATCAGGATAATGGTCATCACCGGCGCTTGATATTGCGCCCGCCACAAAGCGCCCAGACCCTGGGAAAACCAGCCGTCTTCGCGGAACAAGTGATAGGCGATGCCGCCGATGCCGAGGAGTATCAGTCCGCCAACCAGAAACGCCCCAAGCGTGGTTAATATGGTTCTCATCGATAGATCCCGTAACTCTTTAATTTATCAGCGGAATAAAACCAACGGTCAGTATAACGCAGGTCATGCGGCATCGCTGTGCCGGGATGAGATGATCAGGCGGCGCGTCGGCTACAATCCGTCGTGAACGCAGTTCTAAACATGAATATTCTCGCGCTGGACACTTCTACGGAACATTGCAGCGTCGCCCTGTGGCGGGACGGTGTTGTGCATGAGCATGCGGCGCGCGCCGGGCAGGCGCATTCGGCCATGCTGACCGGCATGGTGGATACCGTGCTGGCCGAAGGCGGTCTGCGGCTGGCCATGCTCGACGGCATCGCTTACGGGCAGGGTCCGGGTTCCTTCACCGGGCTGCGCATCGCCTGTGCCGTGGCGCAGGGGCTGGCGTTTCCGTCGGATATTCCGCTGGCCGGTATCGGCACCCTGCACGCGATGGCGCTGGCCTGTGGTGCGGCAAAGGTGATGTGCTGTCTTGATGCGCGGATGCAGGAGATTTATCACGCGGCCTATGTGCGCCAAGGCGATGCTTATATCGAGGTGTCGGCGCCGCGGGTCTGTGCGCCGGCCATAGCTCCGGAACTGCCGGGCGACGGGTGGACCGGATGCGGCAGCGGCTTTGCGGCATACCGTGATGTGCTGCAGCAGCGTTATGGTGCTGCCCTGGCGACTATCGATGACGCTGTGTATCCGCACGCCGGCGACATTGCGCGACTGGCAGCGCCGCTGTTTGCCGCCGGGCGCGGCATCCGGGCGGAGGAGGCCGCGCCGCTGTATATCCGTGACAAAGTGGCGCTGAAAACGGTGGAGAGATGAGCGCGCAACTCGATGACCTGCCGCGGTTCAGGCGCATGGTGGCGCAGGACCTGTCCGCCGTTGAGGCGATCGAGCGCAGCGTGTACACGCACCCGTGGACCATCGGCAACTTTACTGATTCACTGGAGGCGGGGTATCACTGCTGGATCCTGGAGCGCGAAGGCCGCGTGGCCGGCTATAGCGTGGTGATGATCGCGGCGGGGGAGGCGCACCTGCTGAACCTGAGCATCGCCTTGCCGCTGCAGCGCCGGGGACTGGGCAGCGAACTGCTGCGGTTTGTCGTCAAGCTGGTGCGGGATCACGCTGCGCAGACGATTTACCTTGAGGTGCGGAAGTCGAATGCCGCCGGCCGCGCTCTGTATGCACAGCATGGTTTTGACGAAATCGGCCAGCGCCGGGGCTATTATCCGGCGGGTGCCGTGCGCGAAGATGCGGTCACCATGGAAAAGAAACTGCAATGACTGACAGTTCGCGGCGAGATGAGTTGCTGAAGGAAATCGGCATCAGCCCGGTATGGCGGTTGCGTGATGCGCCACAAGCAGTGGCTGAAGCTGCGAGGTTTGCTCCCACTGCAGGGCTGGCGGCACGAGAGCCTGAGGTTCCGATGGCGGCGCACACAGTTTCGCAGAACGGTGATGCCGGTTCGGTCGCCGGCATGGACTGGCCGGCACTGAAAGCCTGTGTCGCGGATTGCACGGCCTGCGTCCTGCATCAGAAACGCAACAAGACCGTATTCGGTGTTGGTGATGAAAAGGCCGACTGGCTATTTGTCGGCGAAGGTCCCGGAGCGGATGAGGACGAGCAGGGTGAACCATTTGTCGGGCAGGCGGGCAAGTTGCTCGACAACATGCTGGCGGCGATTGCGCTCAAACGCGGCGACAATGTGTACATCGCCAACATCGTCAAATGCCGTCCGCCGGGCAACCGCAATCCGCAGCCGGAAGAGGCTACTGCCTGCAGCGCTTACCTGCAGCGGCAGATCGAACTGATTCAGCCGAAGCTTATTGTTGCACTGGGCAAGGTGGCTGCCGTAAACCTGCTCGGACGCGACGCCAGCATCGCCAGTCTGCGCGGGCAACTGCATGCGTATCGCGGAATCCCCCTGCTCGTCACCTATCATCCGGCCTACCTGCTGCGCGCACTGACTGACAAGGCGAAAGCGTGGGAAGATCTTTGTTTCGCGGTTGAAACCTTGCAGCGCTTGCAATCGGCGGAGACCGCCGCCATCTAAATTCAGCGGCTTAACCTGAAACCGGAGATCACTGTGAATAAAAACGCTGTGAACATAAACGCTGTGAACATAAGCGCTGTGAATAAAAACGCTGTGAATAAACACGCTTTAAATAATCGATTTATCCTTTTGATTTTATTGGTATTTTCCGCGCTCGCCGGTGGTTGCGGCTACAACACGCTGCAAACCACCGACGAGCAGATTAAGGCCAGCTGGGCGGAAGTGGTCAACCAGTACCAGCGCCGCGCCGACCTGATTCCGAATCTGGTCGAAACCGTGAAAGGATTCGCCGCTCAGGAGCGCGATGTGCTGCTGGGCGTGACCAATGCCCGCGCCAAAGTCGGCTCCATTCAGGCCACGCCGGAACTGGTCAACGACCCGCAGGCCTTTGCGCGGTTTGCGCAGGCGCAGGGCGAGCTGTCTTCCGCGCTGTCGCGGCTGCTGGTGGTGTCGGAGAATTATCCGCAACTCAAATCCGACGCCAATTTCCGTGACCTGCAGGCTCAGCTTGAGGGCACCGAGAACCGCATCACCGTTGCCCGCAATCGTTACATTCAAGCGGTGCGCGAGTACAACGTCGTCGTGCGTTCGTTCCCGAGCAATCTGACGGCGATGTTGTTCGGTCACAAGGAAAAGCCGCAGTTCACGGTCGAGAACGAAAAAGAAATCAGCAAGCCGCCTAAAGTCGATTTCGGCAAGCCTGCTGCGGCGCCTGCGCCGGCTGCACCAGCCAGTCCGCCCAACGCGCCATCCAGTCCTCCGAACGCGCCATCCAGCCCTCCGAACGAGTACACGGTGCCGGCGACCAAATAATCCATGTCACTGCTCGCGCTGCCGCGCGCAATCCTCGCCGCGGCGCTATTGTGTTTTGCCGTCTTTACCGCGTCGGCGGAGGTGGCGGTGCCTCCCCTGAAGGCGCGCGTCACCGATCTCACCGGCACACTGTCCGCTGAGCGCATCGCTGAACTTGACGGTCAGCTCGCCGCCTTTGAGGCGAAAAAAGGCGCGCAGATCGCCGTGCTGATGGTGCCCACGGTGCAGCCCGAGACCGTCGAGCAGTATGCTGTGCGTGCTTTTGAGCAGTGGAAGCTGGGGCGCAAGGGCGTTGACGACGGCGTGCTGCTGGTCATCGCCAAGAACGATCGCAAGCTGCGCATTGAAGTCGGTTACGGGCTCGAGGGTGTGCTGACCGATGCCACCTCAAAACGTATTATCAGCGACGATATCGTGCCGCTGTTCCAGCGCGGTGATTTTGCCGCCGGCGTGGTGGCCGGCGTCTCACGCATTATCAGTGTGGTCAGCGGTGAAGCCTTGCCGCCGCTGCAGCCTGCAGCGGCTCCCCGCAGTGGCAATCTGCCGTTCAATCCGGAATGGTTGATTGCCGGCTTTGTGTTGTTCACCATCATCAATCGCGGGCTGCGTGCGGTATTGGGCAAACTGGGTGCTGCGGGCGTCATGGCGGGTGTGTCCGGGTTCATCCTCTGGCTGGTCATCAGCAGTCTGGCCGTATCATCCATCGTCGCCGTTGTGGCCTTCGTCATCAGCCTGGCATCAGGGCGGTCTACGTTCGGCGGCGGCTTCGGAGGATCGATGGGCGGCGGTTCGTGGTCTTCCGGCGGTGGTGGCGGGTTCGGTGGTGGCGGCGGCCGCTCCGGCGGCGGTGGCGCATCGGGGGGCTGGTGACGTGAAGATAAAACGCCTGATCAAACACCTGTTGCTGCCGCCCTGGCTGGCGCGGC
>JAYUYQ010000211.1:0-4549 GCA_043752435.1 Betaproteobacteria bacterium | reverse complement strand
GCTCCCTTTTTCCATTCGTAAATGAAACCCACAACCAGAATGGCAAGGAAAATCATCATGGAAAAGAACCCGAACAAGCCGATTTCCTGCAGCACCACGGCCCAGGGAAACAGGAAGGCAATTTCAAGGTCGAACAGGATGAACAAAATCGCGACCAGGTAATACCGCACGTCGAAACGCATGCGGGCGTCTTCGAAGGCTTCGAAGCCGCACTCATAGGGAGACAGTTTCTGTTCGCCGGGGCGGTGTGACCCGACGACTCGGCTGGCGATCCAGCCGGCGGCAACCGGAGCGACGCCGAAGGCGAGGCCGACGGCGATAAACATCAGAATCGGAAAATAACCTTCCAACATCAGGACTGAGTCCCAAGGATTAAGGATTGAGCCTGCGCCGTGGTCAGACGGGTTCTCTGGCAAACAATATCAAGGCGCGCTTCATAAACTCTGGTAGCGGGGATCAACATTCCGTTTCTCGCAACTCAATCCTCGATCCTGGCAACTCATTCCTGCATTTTAATGGTGTCGACGGAGAGACTCGAACTCTCACGGCTTTCGCCACCGCCCCCTCAAGACGGCGTGTCTACCAATTCCACCACGTCGACTTATGTGTTGCTGTGATAAACCGGCTGCCCGGCTACATCACTACTGCTTACTTACTTGGGTACCTCAATTGGGTAACTTACTTCGGTACATCCCCTGCTTTAGCGCCACCGGCAGCGGCTGGTGCCGGTGCTGAGGGCACCGGTACTGCCGAAGCCGGCGCAGACTGCGGCGGCGTCGGAATTTGTCCGGGCAACGACTGTGACGGCTGCTCAATCGGCTGCGTCATGAGGCCCTTGTCGCCGGTTTTCTTGGACGAGAATATGGTCAGGCCGATACTCGTAACGAAAAATATCGTCGCAATGACAGCCGTAGTACGGCTTAGGAAATTCGCGGAACCGGACGAACCGAATACGCTGCCCGCAGAACCGCTGCCGAAGGCCGCTCCCATGTCGGC
The DNA here is from genome assembly GCA_043752435.1 of Betaproteobacteria bacterium. Lineage (GTDB taxonomy): Bacteria > Pseudomonadota > Gammaproteobacteria > Burkholderiales > SG8-41. The sequence continues at coordinate 3,553 of JAYUYQ010000211.1, read as the reverse complement.
GCCCTTGCCATGTTGCAACAACACCAAAGCGATAATGCTCAGCGCTGCAATGACGTGTACCACCAGAATCGCGACTTCCATACCGTTTCTACCTTGTTTACCGCGTTAATGTTTCTGCGCTGCCGCCCGGCAGATCGCAACAAATTCTTCAGCAACCAGTGCGGCACCGCCAATCAGGCCGCCATCAATGTCGGGCATCGCAAACAACTGCCCGGCATTGGCCGCCTTAACACTGCCGCCATACACAATCCGCACTGCATCAGCCACCGCAGGATCTGCATTCGCCACCTGGCCGCGAATGAAAGCATGCACGGCCTGCGCTTCCTGCGGTGTTGCCGTCTTGCCGGTACCAATCGCCCATACCGGTTCGTAGGCAATCACTGAATTCCGCAACGCCGCTGCGCCCGAACGCTTGATCACCGCCTGCAACTGCCGGGCCACCACGGCCTCGGTCGTTCCGGCTTCGCGTTCCGCCAGCGTTTCACCCACGCACAGAATCGGCGTCAATCCCGCCTGCTGCGCCACTGCAAACTTCTCCGCCACCACATCGTCGGTCTCAGCGAACAACGCACGCCGTTCGGAATGTCCGACGATCACATGGCTGCAAGCCAGATCCTTCAGCATCGCCGCCGAAACACCACCGGTGTAAGCGCCGTTGCCGTATTGACACAAGTCCTGTCCACCCAGCGCCGCTTTCGAAGCACCGAGCAGCGACTTTACCTGCGACAGATAAACAAACGGCGGACAGATTACGGTTTCGACAGCGACGGTTTCGACAGCTGCGGTTTTGGCAGCGGCCATTTCCGCCAAAGCGGGTAGCAGAACTTGCAACAAGACCTCGTTGGAGGCCAGATTGCCATTCATTTTCCAGTTACCTGCGACGAACTTGACCCGCATTTCCGACCCGGCTTGAGTAAACCGTCAGATTTTACCGATTGCACCGAATCCGGTCAATTTGAACCGCTAGTTGTTGCGCCGCGAAAACCAGTTGAATTAAAAAGGTTTTTCGCCGATTACGCCCGCCGTGACCACGGCGCAAATGCGCTGCACCATCGCCGGCTTGGGTTGCTCGACATACAGATCCTCATAGGCCACCACCCTGGCCGCACCCACGGCACGCAGTAACTCACCCCGCTGCAACAGGAAATCCGGGTTGGCGGGACGGCCAAAAGCTTCGTTACCCTGCGCAAAAGTCTCGTAAATCAGCACACCGCCCGGGGCCAGCGCCGCCATCAGTGCCGGAAACAGCGGCCGGTGCAGGTAATTGGTGACCACGATCGCGGCGAATTGCCGTCCGGCATAGGGCCAGGGGCCATTCTCGATATCAGCGCACAGCGCAGTAATGCCGGCTTGCCCTGCCATAGCAGTGATTGCGGCGGGATCTCGATCCACTGCATCCACCGCATGGCCGCGACCGGCAAACAACAGCGCATGGCGGCCACTGCCACAGGCCACGTCCAGCACCGTACCGCCAGCGGGCACCAGCGGTGCCCAACGCTGCACCCAGGCCGAAGGTGCTGCTACAGCAAGATGCTCACCCATTACCGCTCCGTTACAAAAAAATCATTATAATCAAATACATACATAAAATCAGCCAATGCCGCTCAAAATCGGCGGGATGCGCTTGCTTCACTGACACCAACTCCACTAGTCTGTCCCGACAATAAAAACAAACCGCCGCAAATTCCAGCCCGTCACAAAGTCACACGGAGGAGAACCATGTTTGCACGTGTTTTGATGTCGTTAATGCTGATTGCTGTTGCCGGCGGCGTATCCGCGCAGGCGCAATACCCCGTCAAGGCGATGCGCATGATCATCCCCTACCCGCCGGGCGGCGGCACCGATATTCTCGGCCGCCCGATTGCCAAGCTGCTCGGAGACAAGCTGGGACAACAGGTTCTCATCGACAACCGTGGCGGCGCCTCCGGCATGGTGGGGGCCGAGATCGCGGCACGCAGCCCGGCCGACGGCTACACCATCCTGATGAGCACCTCCGGCGAAGTCGCGCTGAACGTCGCGTTGTATCCGAAAATGAGTTACGACCCGATCAAGGACTTCCTGCCGGTGACACAAGTCGGCATATCACCGCTGGTACTGGTCGCGCATCCGTCGCTGCCGGTTAAAAATGTCAACGACTATGTGGCGCTCGCCAAAAAACATCCGGGTTCGATCAGCTACTCATCAATCGGCTCCGGCAGTGCACAGCACATGGCCGGAGAATGGATGCGGCTGCTGACCGGCATCGACATCATCCATGTCCCGTACAAGGGCGGCGGACCGCAGATGACCGATCTGCTGGGCGGCCACTCCCCCAGCGGATTTCTTGCACTGCCGGTCGCCGCACCCAACATCAAGAACGGACGCATTCGCGCCGTCGGCATGACTTCCGCAAAACGTTCATCGGCTTTTCCTGATGTGCCGACCTTCGCCGAATCCGGCATGCCGGGCTTCGAAGTCAGCCAGTGGTGGGCGATCCTGGTGCCGCGCGGCACGCCGAACGACATCGTGGCCAAACTGCACACGGAAATTTCCGCGATCGTCAAGAACGCGGAAATGAAGGGACGCATGGCCGATCTGGGCGTCGACCCGGTCGGCGGCACGCCGGAACAACTGGGCGAACTGATACGCACGGAAATCGCCAAATTCAGGAAAATCGTCGCTGACGCTAAGATCACGCTGAACTAATAAGAGGGAAATCCGTTCATCCTTCGACAAGCTCAGGATGAACGGAGAGAGATATCGCGTTTCAGGTGACGCGGATGTTTTTGAACTGCCAGGGGTCGGAGGCATCAACATCCTCGGTGAAAGGATGATTGCGACCCTGCAGCGGCGTCCAGTCCGAATAGGCGCCGACCACCTTGCCCAGATATGGATTGGCGATTTCGAGCACGCGGCGGTAATCCATCTCCTCGGGATCAATGATGCCGGCATGCGGATTCTCCATCGCCCATACGATGCCGCCGAGCACACCCGCAGCCACCTGCAGACTGGTCGCATTGTTGTGCGGCGCCAGTTTGCGCGCCTCGTCGATCGACAGTTGAGAGCCATACCAGTAAGCGCCCTTCTTATGCCCCAGCAGCAGCGCGCCCAGTTCGTCCGCACCTTCGGTAATCTCGTCGCGATACAGCCGGCGCTCCTCCTGCCCCACCCAGTTGCGCCCCGCCAGTTCGTTCACTGACAGCACGGTGTCATCACAGGGATGGTAGGCGTAGTGGCAGGTCGGCCGGTACAGCACCTGATCGCCTTTTCTGACGGTCAGGTAATCCGAAATCGAAATTGCTTCGCCGTGCGTGATCAGGAAACCGTGAAACGCGCCGGCATTGGGTGTCCAGGTGCGCACCTTCACCGACGCGCCGGGACGATTCAGGAAAATCGCCGCCTTGCAGCCGTGGTCATGATGCTGCCCTTCAGGCGGGAAATATTTTTCGTGCGAACCCCAGCCCAGTTCACAGGGTTGTGAGCCTTCGCCGATGAAACCGTCGACCGACCAGGTGTTGACGAACTCGCCGATACGCTTGCGCGGCAGGGCGTACTGGGTATCGCGCTCGGAACA
>JAYUYQ010000210.1:0-25133 GCA_043752435.1 Betaproteobacteria bacterium | reverse complement strand
GGGCAACAGATCCTCCGGCGGCGCAGTAAGGGCCGGGATCAGGATCAGCAAGGGCACCACGGCGATGTCCTGGAACAGCAGAACGCCGATGATCTGCTGCCCGTGCGGCGAGTTCAGCTCAAAACGTTCGGCCAGCAGCTTGGCGAGGATCGCGGTGGACGACATCGCCAGTGCGCCGCCGAGTACGATGCCGCCCTGCCAGGAAATACCCACCCCGGTGGCAACACCGAGCACCAATATCAGCGTAATCAACACCTGGGCCCCGCCCAGCCCGAACACGATGCGGCGCATGGTCAGCAAGCGCGAAAGGCTGAATTCAAGGCCGATGCTGAACATCAGGAACACCACGCCGATTTCGGCGAGATCGCGCACCTCATCGGTGGTGGTAATCCAGCCCAGCGCATGCGGGCCGATCACTACCCCGACAATCAGGTAGCCCAGCAGCGGCGGCAGCTTGAGCGAGCGGAAAACCACCACCACCAGCACGGCGGCAGTCAGCAGCACGAGGACGGGTTGCAGGGCGGTTTGCATGCGTTCAGGATGTCGTGGACGCTCTGAATATTGCCTTTTCTTCAATGAATTGCAAGCAACATCCCCCCGGGTCTGTGGTCATCCCTTTGTTATAATTTCAATGATGAACACCCGCTCCGACGGCACCGCTGCCAGCCCTGTAATCAGCCCTGCGATTGCGGCTGCACGGGAAGTCCTCACAATCGAGGCTCGGGCCATCACCGACCTCATCCCGCGGGTTGATGCCAGCTTCGAACAGGCGATTCAGATCATCCTGCAATGCCGGGGGCGCGTCGTGGTCAGCGGCATCGGCAAATCCGGCCACATCGCGCGCAAAATCGCCTCGACCCTCGCCAGCACAGGAACACCGGCATTTTTTGTGCACCCGGCCGAGGCCAGCCATGGCGACCTCGGCATGGTCACCCGCGACGATGTGTTCGTGGCGCTATCCAATTCCGGCGAAAGCGCCGAATTGCTGACCTTGATTCCGGTACTCAAGCGCCAGGGCGCGAAACTGTTGGCCCTGACCGGCAATGCCAAATCCACGCTCGGCCGGGAAGCCGACGTCCATCTTTATGCCGGCGCCGCACAGGAAGCTTGCCCGCTCAACCTGGCGCCCACCGCCAGCACCACGGCCGCGCTGGCGCTGGGTGACGCCATCGCGGTGGCGCTGATGCGCGCGCGCGGTTTCACGCAGGACGAATTCGCGCTGTCCCATCCCGGGGGCACGCTCGGTCGCAGGCTGCTGACCTTGGTCCGCGACGTGATGCGTTCGGGCCTGGATGCACCCCGCATCCTAACGACAGCAACGCTGACTGACGCCCTACTTGAAATGTCACGCGGTCGGATGGGCATGACGGCAGTGGTTGACGGCACCCAGACCGTCAAGGGCGTTTTTACCGACGGCGACCTGCGCCGTGCGATTGAAAAAGGCCAGGATCTGCGCAAAACGGCGATCACCGAGATCATGTCGCCGGGTCCACGCACCATCGGCCCGGAACGATTGGCCGCTGAAGCCGTCGAAATCATGGAGCGCGTCAAAATCAACCAGTTGCTGGTCGTCGATGACGGCAACAAGCTGCTCGGTGCGCTGAACATCCATGATCTGTTCCGCGGCAAAGTGGTCTGATCCCCGACCGCGCATTGGATCGCCTTTTGGACCACTCTTTGGACCCCCTTTTGGATCGCTTTTTACACATTCCCCAGAAAACACGGCGCATCCGGCTGGTCGCCTTCGACGTTGACGGAGTCCTGACCGACGGCCGGCTTTATTATTCGGAAACCGGTGACGCCATGAAGGCTTTCGACGTACGCGACGGCATGGGCTTGAAACTGCTGCAGGATGCGGGCATCAAACTCGCCATCATCACCAGCCGGCGCGCCCCGAGTGTACTGCTGCGCGCCGCAGATCTCGGCATCAGCCATGTGCAGCAGGGCGTTGCCGACAAACGCACCGCCTTTGACGAATTGCTCGCCGGCATGACGATTGCACCGGAGGAAGCGGCATTCATGGGGGACGATCTGGTCGACCTGCCGGTATTCCGCCGCTGCGGCTTCGCTGCGACAGTGGCCGACGCGCCGGCGTTGCTGAAGCGCCACGCCGACTACGTGACCCGCGCCACAGGCGGCCGCGGGGCGGTTCGCGAATTCTGCGAAATGCTGCTTCACGGCCGCGGCGCGCTGACTGCGCAAACCCGCCGTTTCATCGATACCACTCAGCATTGAGCTGATCTGTTCTGATCATGACGCGATTTTCACAACTCTTCCCGCTGCTGCTGCTCGCCGTACTGGCCAGCCTGACGTTCTGGCTGAATCAGACGGTGCAACAAGGCACAAAAGGCAACGCGACGGAACGACACGACCCGGATTACATCATCGATAAAATCGTGGCCCACCGCATGGATGCCAACGGCGACGTCAAACACACTTTGTATGCGGAACGCATGACCCATTACCCGGATGACGACTCCACACACCTGATATCGCCGCGTTTCATCAGCAATGCTTCGGCGCGCGCCCCGATGAGTATCACTTCGCGCACTGCCAGGGTGTCCAGCGGCGGCGAGCATGTTTACTTCGAAACCGACGTGCGCGCCACGCGTGCCGCCTATGCGGACCACAGCGAGATGGTGATGGAAACGAGTTTCCTCCACGTCACCCCGGATAACCACATCGCCCGCACCGACCGGCCGGTGACCGTCACCGACGCCCATACCGTTGCCCGGGCGATTGGCTTAGAATTGAACAGTGAAACCCGCATCGTCAAGTTCCTGTCGCAGTTCAAAGGCACCTACCATGACCCCGAGCGCGCAGCGGCCCGCCGTTAACCGGCTGCGGCCACGGCTGCCCGCCTGTATTACTGCGGCATCCCTGGCGGTAATGATGTTCGTGGCAGGCCCCGCGTTCGCGGAAAAAGCCGACCGCGAAAAGCCGATCAACCTTGAGGCCGACCGTGTAACGGTTGACGACGCCAAACAGATCTCCACGTTCGAGGGCAAGGTCGTGCTGACACAGGGTACGCTGATCATCCGCGGCGACCGCATGGAAGTGCGCCAGGACAACGAGGGGTTCAAGAACGGCATCACCTGGGGCAACCTCGCTTATTTCAAGCAAAAGCGCGATGGCTTTGACGAGTACATAGAGGGGTGGGCTGAGCGCATCGAATACGACAGCCGTGCCGACAAAATGCAGATGTTCAATCGTGCGTCGATGAAAAAAGGCAGCGACGAAGTGCGCGGCAATTACATCTCATACGATGCGAAAACGGAATTTTTCCAGGTCACCGGCGGCGGCGCCAAAGCCGCTGGCGCTGAAACCTCCGACGGCCGCGTCCGCGCCGTGATTCAACCCAAGCCCAAGGACAAACCCGCCGCCCAGCCGCCGGTGCCGCTCAAGCCCGATGCCACCCTCACCACGCCGCGCGGTGAACTGCAAGCGCCGCCGACCTGAGTGCCTCTGGACAACGTTTTGCATTCACCGAACACTGAAACCGCGCCGGGCACGTTCGTGCTTAAGGCGGAACGTCTCAGCAAACGCTATCGGGCGCGAACCGTGGTCAAGGATGTATCGCTGGAAGTGCGCAGCGGTGAAGTCATCGGTCTGCTGGGACCCAATGGCGCCGGAAAAACCACCTGCTTTTACATGATGGTGGGGCTGGTGGCGATGGACGGCGGCGAACTCTATCTTGACCAGATGCGGCTGACGCATACACCGATCCATCAGCGGGCACGCCTGGGACTCAGCTACCTGCCTCAGGAAGCATCCATATTCCGCCGGCTGTCAGTCGCCGACAACGTGCGCGCGATCCTCGAGCTGTACCACGATGACGAAGCCGCCGTTGAAGCACGCCTCGATGCGCTGCTGCAGGATCTGCATGTGGGGCATCTGCGCAACAATCCGGCAATCAGCCTCTCCGGCGGCGAACGGCGGCGGGTGGAAATCGCCCGCGCGCTGGCCACTGAACCGCGCTTCATCCTGCTTGATGAGCCCTTCGCCGGCGTGGATCCGATTGCGGTCATCGAAATTCAGAAAATCATCGGTTTCCTGAGGGCACGCGGCATCGGCGTACTGATCACCGACCACAACGTGCGCGAAACCCTGGGCATCTGTGATCGCGCATACATTATCAATGACGGCACGGTGCTCGCCTACGGCAAGCCCGACGAGATCGTTTATAATGAAAGCGTCAGAAAGGTCTATCTCGGTGAGCATTTTCGCCTCTGAGACGGCCGCTTCAGGTTGAAGATGCGCGCGTAACCACCGGCGCGCGAACCCGGGAGGCGATTCCCCTGTCCGGACCCCGATGAAACATTCGCTACAGCTCAGATTCTCGCAGCACCTGACGTTGACACCGCAACTGCAGCAGTCGATTCGATTGCTGCAGCTGTCCACGCTCGAACTCAACCAGGAAATCGAAAAGCTGTTGCAGGACAACCCCCTGCTCGAGCGTGAGGATGTGGAACCGACACCACCGCCGCCACGCGACAGCGCGGAACAGACCGCAGCCGGCGAATCCTCGGCAACGACCGAAGCCGAGGCTACCGCACCCGGGGAGGATGGCGGCGCGTTCGACGCGATGGACGGCATCTCCTACGGCGGCAGCGGTGACGCCGAAGACGACGATTTTTCGCCCCTAGCCGAACAGCCCGCGAGCCTGCGCGCCCACCTCGCCGCGCAACTGTCGCTGCTGCACCTCTCGGAACGCGATAAACAGCTGGTCGCCATGCTGATCGATTCGCTGGATGACGGCGGCTATCTGCCGCAGACTCTCGAAGAAATCGCGGCCATGCTGCCACCGGAACTCGAAGTAGAGCCGGAAGAACTGTCGATCGCGCTACAACACCTGCAGCACCTGGAACCCACCGGTATCGGCGCCCGCAGTCTCGCAGAATGCCTGGGTTTGCAACTTGCCGCGCTGCCTGCGGACACGCCGTACCGCGACCAAGCGCAGGAAATCGTCCGTCATCACCTCGACTCCCTCGCGACCCGGGACTTCGCGCGATTGAAGCGCGCGCTGAAATGTGACGACGCCTGCCTGCGCACCGTGCAGAAACTGATCGTCAGTCTTAACCCGAAACCGGGGCGGGATTTTTCATTTGAAGAAACACGCTTTGTCGTCGCCGACGTCATCGTGCGCAAAGCCAAGGGCGTGTGGGTTGCCGCCCTCAACCCCGACGCCATGCCGAAGCTGAAGGTCAACCGGCTTTATGCCGACATCCTGCAGCGCAATCGTGGTGGCAATTCGCAACAGATCAGTGCCCAGCTGCAGGAAGCCAAGTGGCTGATCAAGAACGTGCAGCAGCGTTTCGAAACCATCCTGCGGGTTTCCCAGGCCATCGTTGATCGCCAGCGCAACTTCCTTGAGCACGGTGAAGTCGCGATGCGGCCGCTGGTGCTGCGCGAAATCGCAGATACGCTGAGCCTGCACGAATCGACGGTATCGCGGGTGACCACACAGAAATTCATGCATACGCCGCGCGGCATTTTTGAACTCAAGTATTTTTTCGGCAGCCATGTTGCCACTGAAGCGGGCGGTTCAGCTTCCAGCACCGCCATCCGCGCCCTGATCAAACAGCTGGTCAGCGCCGAAAACACCCGAACCCCACTGAGCGACGGCCAGATCTCCGAATTACTCGGACAGCAGGGTATAGTGGTGGCAAGGCGAACGATCGCAAAATACCGGGAATCAATGCAGATCCTCCCGGTAAATCTGAGGAAAACCCTTTAACAAAGGAGACGGCATGAACTTGCACCTCACAGGACACCACCTGCAGATCACCCCGGCCATCCGCGAACACGTCGCGCACAAGCTGGAAAAAATCACCGGTCACTTCGACCATGTCATCGATATCAACGTCATCATGACCGTGGAAAAACTGCAGCACACTGTAGAAGCCACAGTACATCTCAGCGGCAAGGAAATTTTCTGCGAAACCCACGGCGAGGATATGTACGTGGCCATCGACCAACTGATCGGCAAGCTGGACCGTGCGATCCTCAAGCACAAGGGTAAAAACATCGCGCATCGCCACGACGCCGCCCCGATCAAGCACCAACCCGTCGACACCGAGTAAGCCCCGGCGGTACGCCGTAATTCGCCAAACACATCCAACATATCCATGAACCTGATCGCCAAGCTGCTGCCTGTATCGAACATCCTGGTTGACGCCGACCTGACCAGCAAAAAACGGGTGTTTGAACAGGCCGGTCTGCTGCTCGAAAACAACGAGAGCATTTCCCGTAATCTTGTTTTCGAAAGCCTGTTTGCCCGTGAAAAACTCGGCTCGACCGGACTCGGCCAGGGCGTGGCCATCCCGCATGGCCGCATCAAGGGGTTGAAGGCGGCCACCGGCGCGATGATCCGCGTGCAAAGTGCCGTACCGTTCGATGCGCCCGACGGTCAGAACGTCAAACTCATTTTCGTGTTGCTGGTGCCGGAGCGTGCCACCGATGAACATCTGCAGATCCTGTCGGAGCTGGCGCAGATGTTCTGCGACAAACCGTTCCGCGAACGTCTGCTCGGCGCTGCCACGCCGGCAGATCTGCACCAGTTGATTACCCAATGGGAACCCAATGCCGCAGGTCAGCATAGCCCGGCTGTTTGAAGACACGCGGGAAAAACTGCAGCTCACCTGGGTCGCCGGGAGGAACGGCGGCGACAAAGGCATCGACAGCGAGTTCACCAAAGACTCGTCCAAGGGGCTCGTCGGCCACCTGAACTTCATCCACCCCAACCTGATCCAGGTGCTCGGCGACTCGGAAGTCAATTACCTTAACGGCCTGGCCCCGACCGAATGCCGCAGGGTGCTGGAGCAAACGGCAATCCGCGAACTGGCCTGTTTCATCGTCGCCGGCGCAAAGTCCGTGCCCGCGGCGCTGCAGGAAGTGGCCGAATCCACCCTTACCCCCCTGTTCTCATCACCGATCCCCAGTGTGGAACTGATGTGGATTCTGCGCCCGCACCTCGCGCGCGCGCTCGCCGATTCGACAACCATCCACGGGGTGTTTCTCGATGTGCTGGGTGTCGGCGTACTGCTCACCGGTGATTCGGGTGTCGGCAAAAGCGAACTCGCGCTCGAGCTGGTCAGCCGCGGCAGCGGACTGATCGCTGACGACGTGGTTGAGCTCTACCGACTCGGCCCGGAAAGCATTGAGGGCCGTTGCCCCGGGCTGTTGCGCGATTTTCTCGAAGTACGTGGCTTGGGCGTATTGAACATCCGCACCATTTTCGGCGAATCGGCGCTGCGCCCGCGCAAAAACGTCAAACTGATCGTGCATCTGGAGCGACCCGCAGTTTCCACATCGGGCTCCGACATCGCCCATCTCGAACGGCTGCCGCTGAAACCCGGTACCGAATCGTTGATGGGCGTTGAAATCCATAAAGTCACCATCCCCGTCGCCGCCGGGCGCAATCTCGCGGTGCTGACTGAGGCTGCAGTACGCAGCCATGTGCTGCAGATGCGTGGCATCGACAGCACGCGGGAATTCATCGAACGCCAGGCGCGTTCGATGGACGATCCGGGCCAATAAGGCGAGCGGCGCACCATGCAGCTGATTCTTATCACCGGACTTTCCGGTTCGGGCAAAAGCGTTGCCCTGGCGGTGCTGGAAGATGCGGGGTTTTACTGCGTCGACAACCTGCCGGTGGAACTGGTCGGCCTGCTGGTCGAAAATCTGCGCGCATCCGGCAATGAACGCGTGGCACTGACCATAGACGCCCGTACCGGCAAAGCGGTCGCAGGCCTGCCCGCGGAAGTCCAGCGGCTGCGCGCAGAAGCCATCGACGTGCGCGTCATGTTCCTCGAGGCCAAACGCGACACGCTGATCAAGCGTTATTCGGAAACCCGCCGCCGCCACCCTCTGTCGCCGCTTGGACTGACGCTGCCCGAATGCATAGACCGCGAACGCGAACTGATCGCCGGCATTTCGGACATGGCGCATCACCTTGATACCAGCGACCTCGCACCGAACACACTGCGCAGCTGGGTCAAGGATTTTGCCGCACTGCCGGCGGCCGGGCTGACGCTGCTGTTTGAATCTTTCGGCTTCAAACACGGCATCCCGCTGGATGCCGACTTCGTGTTTGACGTGCGCTGCCTGCCCAATCCGCACTACGACCTTGCGTTGCGCCCGCTGACCGGTTGCGATGCGCCGGTTGCAGAGTTCATCCGCGCGACGCCTGACGCCGTTCGCATGCTCGACGATATCCACCGCTTCATCACCGACTGGCTGCCGGCGTTCGAACGCGACAACCGCAGCTACCTGACGATTGCCATCGGTTGCACCGGCGGCCGTCATCGCTCGGTATTTTTTGTCGAGACCCTTGCTGAAAAATTCCGCGCCCGCACCCGCACGCTGGCGCGGCACCGCGAACTCGGGGCATGAGCGCCAAATCCGCCGACGAATTACCCGGCGAATTACCCTCTGAAATACCGCTGTTCCCGCTGGGCACGGTGCTGTTCCCCGGCGGCCTGCTGCCACTGAAGGTATTCGAGCAGCGCTATGTCGACATGACCAAGGCCTGCCTGCGCGACAACACGCCTTTTGGTGTGTGCCTGATCAGGGAGGGGCATGAGGTCGGGCTGCCTGCGGCTTCGCATGCCGTCGGCTGCCTCGCGCATATCGCGCAATGGGATGTGCCCCATCCCAATCTGTTTGCGGTGCTGGCACGCGGCAGCACGCGTTTTCGCATTCTCGACACCACGGTTGCCGGCAATGGTTTGATCACCGCGCAGATTGAAACCCTGCCCGAGCCGACGCAACCCGACAGCGTTGATAGTGCCTGCCAGGAAGTGTTGCGGCTGGCAGTGGAGCGCGCCGGCGTGGACAGTGTGCCGGGCCCCGTACGACTCGATGATCCGGTATGGGTCAGCTACCGGCTTGCGGAAATTCTGCCAATATCTGCGCAGCAGAAACAGGCGCTGCTGGAACTCACCGATACCGAAGCGCGACTGGCGCAGTTGCACGATTTGCTGCTGGCCCACGGCATTATAGAAAATATCAATAAAAACAATTAGTTACTGAATTATTTCCTGCTGGCTCGCGGTAAATCCCGCCTCAGCAGTAAGTTCTGCGCATGCGCTACAGCCGCAGCGGCATCCAGCAATTCCAGCGCTTCGCCGCCACCAGCGTCAGGCAGTGCCTGCGGTTCTCCGGCACCTCCATAAATTCCCGCCTCCGTCACCACCAGATCCATCGCAATGTCGTGTGCCTGCGGAAAAATGCTGGTCACGCGGCATGCATCCCAGGTCACGCCGATCGCCACCACACGTCGATCCAGGGCAGCCAGCGTGCGATCAAAATAACCGCCGCCATAACCCAGCCGGAAACCGCGGCCATCAAAGGCATTCATCGGCACGATCGCAATGTCAGGCAGCACTTCGGGCGTGCCGTCGGGAATCGGGATGTCGTACACACCGCGGGTCATAGCGGCACCCGGCCACCACTGACTGAAGCGCAGCGCTTGACCCTTACCGATGACTTCCGGCAACGCAGCCACTGCACCCTGCCCGCGCCAATAATGCACTGCAAAGCGCGCATCAAACTCGGCCTTGAACGGCCAGCAGAAGCCGATCACCATCCGTTGCGGCGCTGGCAGCAGCGCACACAACAGCGCGGTCATCTGCTCACCCCACATAGCGCGTTGTGCTTCGGGAATTGCGCAGCGCCAGGCGATCCACTGCTCGCGTTGCGCCTTGCGCCAGACGCTGATGTCTTTCCAGTTCATTGTCACCGGTTCAGTCATCGCAATCCCGTTCGTTAACGGCGGCCGAGCAATTGTTCGATGATGCCACGCACAGGCGTCGGCACTGCAGCACGCAGCGCATCATCTGGCGTAATCCACAGCCAGCCCGGTTCCTCCACGCGCTGCGGCCATGCCGACACGGTGGCCGGCTGCGGCAGGATGTCGAGTTTGAAATGCGTGAAACCATGCGCAATCACCGGCAAAGGTTCCTTCAATATGACGGCCGCGCCATAACGCCGCGCACAAGCTTTAACGGCATCAGCATCGGCATCCTCTTCCGGAAATGACCACATTCCGCCCCAGATGCCGGTTGCCGGTCGTTTCTCCAGCAGGATCTCTCCTGCACGCTGCAGCACCAGCATCATGGTGCGCCGCTGCGGCAGGGCCTTACGTGGCTTGGGTGTTGGCAGTTCAGACACACGATCAGTCTTGAAGGCCACGCACATTTTCAGCACCGGACATTCTGCGCAGCGCGTGTTACGCCGTGTGCAGAGCGTTGCGCCGAGATCCATCAATCCCTGGGTATATGGCCGCAACCCTGTCTTGGGCAACAAGGTTTCAGCCTGCTGCCACAGTTGCGCCGCCACTGCCGTTTCGCCGGGATAACCCGCAATGCCGCATACGCGGGCCAATACGCGTTTCACATTGCCGTCGAGGATCGCGCTGCGTTTGCCGAAAGCAAATACCAGGATGGCAGCAGCCGTCGAACGGCCTATGCCCGGCAGTTCCATGATGGCTTCGAGTGTTTCCGGGAATTTTCCACTGTTCTGCGCCATCACCGCCTGCGCCGCACGGTGCAGGTTGCGCGCGCGCGAGTAATAACCGAGCCCACTCCATGACGCGAGCACATCATCGAGCGGCGCCGCAGCGAGTGTTTTTAAAGTCGGGAACCGGTCGAGAAACCGTTGATAGTACGGAATAACCGCAGTGACCTGCGTCTGCTGCAGCATGATCTCCGACAGCCACACGGTGTAGGGCTCACGCGAGCCCTGCCACGGCAGATCGTGTCGGCCGTGGCTTTTCTGCCAGGCGATCAGCGCTACGGCAAAATCATCAATCACGGTAACCATGGTCTTTTAAGAAAATGGAGCGGGTGAAGGGAATCGAACCCTCGTATGCAGCTTGGGAAGCTGCCGTTCTGCCATTGAACTACACCCGCGTGAAAGGAATTTTACGCTAGTCAGACTGAAGCACGCGACACCCGGCACAGCAGCACCTTGAGATTGGTCTGGTCCGACACCGGATCACGCTGCGTTTTATCGGTGAGGAAATTTACCGAGCGCCACGGGTTGTAAGGCTGGCGTTCGCCCCAGCCGATGGGGATGAACACGGCGGTCGGCCGGATCCCCGCGTGTACCCAGGCCATGGCTTCGATTTTTCCGTGCGCTGATTCGACGCAAACGCGTTCACCGTCCTTGATGCCCAGTGCCGCGGCCTTGTCGGGATGAATCTGGCAATAGAGATCGGGCCACATTTCCTGCGATTGCCAGAAATAATGCGTCCAGCTGTGGAAATGCGCGGCCGGTGGACGGCCGGTGACGAGTTCGGTATCAAAACCCCGGGCGCGCAGTTTTGCGCCGGGATGGTCGGGACCGGACGCGACGATGCGGCCGCGCGAACTGCCGGTCGGCGGCGAGCAGAACGGCGAAATCACGCCCTCCTCCGCATCAGTTTCCAGCAATTCCATGTATGGCAGGTCAACGAGTTGTTCGCGCTCCGAATAAAACTCCGGCAGCGCCGACAGGCCGACAATATGGAATTTGGCTTCGAGTTCATCGGTCCAGAATTCGAGTTTTCCGGACTTTGTCGGGAAGCGTCGTCCCGGTGCACCATTCGGTACCGTGGTGCCTTCGAGGTACAGCGTTTCGATTTCCGGGGAGTCTTCGGTCGCCACCGGCTGGCGCACCCAGCGGTACGGCACCGAGTGCAGGCGTTTTTGTGTGCAGCCGCGAAGGCCGTCGCTGTCGCTGCAGACTTCATCCCAGAAAACCGCCGGATCCTTGTACTTGTCTTTCAGCACATCGTCGAAACCGAAACGTTTGCCAAGTTCGATCCAGATCCACGTATCCGACTTCGCCTCGCCGGGAGGATCGATCATCTTGTCGATCCAGACGATGCGGCGGTCGTCATTGGAGCGGCCGATCTCACCCTTCTCGATGCCGCTTGCGGCAGGCAGCAGGTAATCGGCGTAGGCCGAGGTTTCGTTAGCAAAAAGTTCGATGTGCACCATCAAATCAAGCGCGCTGAATGCGGCACGCGCCTGGTCCTGCCCCGGCCACTGCGCCAGCGGATTGTTGCAGGTGATCAGCGCGCGGATCGGGTACGGCTTGCCGTGCAGCATGGCATCGGTCCAGCCGGCGGGACTGCGCCTGACCCGCGGTTTGTTAATCTTGGGCGTGCGGTGTTCCGGCACCTTGGCCGCGATCGGCGTGCCCGCGCTCATGTTGAAAAATGCACCGCCACGCCGGCCCCAGTTGCCGGTAATCGCGGCGACGAACATCAGTACACGGTTGGTCTGCGTGCTGTTGGTGTGCTGATTGACGCCACGGCTGGCAAAAATCACGCAGCCGTCGGCGGCGGCGATCTCCTCAGCCAGGCGTTTGATTTCCTCTGCCGCAATTCCGGTGGCCGGGGCCGCCCATTCCGGCGTGTAGCCTTTTTGCAAAATGAAATCGCGCCACTGCTCGAAGCCCAGCACCCACTCTGCGCAGTAAGCCGCATCGTGCAGATTGTTGGCCAGGATATGCTGCGCCAGTGCCAAGCCCAGCGCCATATCGGTGCCGGGACGGATCGGCAGCCAGCGGTCGGCTTTCGACGCGGTGGCCGTCAGCCGTGGATCGACGGCGACCATCTTTGCGCCGTTTTTGATGCGCCAGTCATTGATCATGCCGAAATACACCGGCCGCGTTTCGGCCTGGTTGTCGCCAATATAGACATACAGTTCGGCGGAACCGAGATCGTTTTCCGTGTAACTGTTGCCGCTGCCGATGCTACCCAGTGTGATTTCAAAGGCGACGTTTTTTCCGCTGGCGCAGAAGGGGTCGGTGCCGTCCTTGTTCGGTGTGCCGAACAGCTGCGCGAACATCTCGGTGGTCGCGCGGTAATCCAGGATGCCGGTGCGGGTGCCGATGAACATGGCCAGCGCTTCGGCGCCGTACTGATCGCGGATGACTTTCAGTTTGTCCGCAATTTCATCCAGCGCCTGATCCCAGGAAATGCGCTCGAAGCGGCCTTCACCGCGCGCGCCGACGCGTTTCTGCGGATACAGCAAGCGGTGTTCGCTGTGGTACATCTGCAGTGTCAGTTGCGACTTGGGACAGACGCGCCCCTTTAGCAGCGGATCTTCATCGTTACCGGTGATTTTCACTAACCTATTGTTTTTAAAATAAAATTTAACCGTGCAGCAGTTGAAGCAGATATTGCAGCCACCAGGCACCACGCGATCCGGCGTGGTGTCCTCGCGCGTTTCGCCATAGGGAAACGCCGGCGGTTGATCCAATACTTTGGTCTGCGCTGCCAAGGCATCCATGAATGACGGGCGGCGCGATTCCTGCGGATGTGCGCGCGCAGGAGTTACCGCAGTCGCTGTACTGATGTTTTCGGGCTTGGTGCGCTCGAGGTAAATCGTCGCCGGCCCGAGCAGGAAATGATCCTGGTCGCGCGGCAAACGGCCGGACTTTTCGGCATCAGCCAGCAGCTCTGCACGATTGCCGAAACGGATGGCCTGCGTCGGACAAACGCTGGCGCAGGCGGTGGTCGGCTCGCCTTCCGCGCGGCGGTCGACACAGAGATCACATTTCACCGCATGGTGTCCCTTGGCGTCGTAACCCATCGCGCTGTATGGACAGGCGATCACGCATTCGCCGCAGCCGGTGCAGCGCGATTCATCGACACGCACGATGCCGGTGACCGGATCCTTGGCTATCGCTTTCGGATTCACCGGACACGCGCGCAGGCACGCCGGCCGCTCGCAGTGCTGGCAGGTCAGCGTCAGGAAGGCGAGCCCGGCCTCTTCCAGCGCGCTGGCCCACACCACTTTGTTGCGGTATTCGCCGGGTCCGAGGCGGTGTTCGGTTTTGCAGGCTGCTTCGCAGCTCTTGCAACCGGTGCAGCGTTCGAGGTCGATCAGCAGCGCAACGCGCTCATTTTGCGCCGGGATATTCTGAGACTGGACTGTTGTGCTCATGTATTTACCACGCGGTCAGGTGCCACCAGGTAATCGGTCCGCCGTCCGCCACATAGCCGGCGAAAAAAGTCACGGTAACCACATGGATCAGCACGCCCAGTACAAACAGCCAGGCCAGCGCCATGTGCAGCGGCCGCCACCAGGCCTGTTGCGCCGACACTGCGCGGCGTGACCCCAGCAGCAGCGATTCCTCGCGCGCCAGATTGCGGTAGGCCAGCGCCAGTCGCGGGTGGCTGATGAAATGCGGCAGGTTCACGGAAAACGTGCCCTCGGTCGCCTGCGGGTCCAGTGCGGCCAGCAAGCGGCGCTTTTCAATGATCAGGGCACGCAAGCGTTCGCGCGTCGCCGCATCAGGCACCTGGAACGCCGGCGCCTTGGAGGCAAACGTCGCCGCCATGCGCCGCGAGCCGCGCACCCGCGCCCACACGCCGAGAGCGGCCAGCGCAAGCAAGGCCAGCAGCAACAAAGCTGGTGGCCGGCGCAGAAAACCGCCGGAGTGGATCGCAATCAGCACCATACCGGCTAGAGAGCAGACAATGTGCGCATTGAACCAGCCGACGGGATTTGCGCTGTGCCCGCCACGCTTGGCCAGCACAAACGCCACCGGCACCAGCAACAGCAGCACGCCGGCGACACCGGTGAAATACAAGGCGGGACTGCCCGGCGTGCGCCACATCTCCGGCAGCGCGCCGCGAACCACAAACCAGAACACGATCGCGACGATGGCCGCAACCGTCAGTTGCAGCAGCCTTGCATCAGGGAAATCGCGTCGTTGCATCGCGTTGCGTCATTGCATTTCTTGGTTGAGTTTCAGTGACCGTCCGCAGGGAGCACGTCGATTGTAGCATCGGTTTTACAGGCTATTCCCTGCGAATCCATATCGTAATCGTGATCTGCAGCCTCAATCGTTCAGAGCCAGCGTCACACGTTTCATCATAGGGTCTTCGGCATTTTCCGTGATCACAAAACCCAGACGCTGGCACAGACTCAGCATGCCGCGGTTGCTGCCCAGCACATGGCCTATCATGGTCTGCAGAGCGCGCGAACGCGCCACAGCAATCAGTTGCGTCATCATGCGCCGGCCCAGTCCGCGATGCTGCTGCTCATCGGCAATGACAATCGCGAACTCACAGCTGGCGCCATCCGGATTGGTAATGTAACGGCACACGCCCAGTTCGACCTCCGCGCCATCGCGCTCAACTGAGGCGATCAGCGCCATTTCGCGGTCGTAATCAATCTGCGTAAATCGGGCAAGCATCTTTGGCGTCAGTTCGCGCAAGGTATCCATGAAACGGAAACGCCGGCTTTCCGGCGACAGCTTGCGCACGAACGCCTGTTCAATTGCGGCGTCCTCGGGACGGATCGGCCGCAGGGTCACCGTCTCGCCTGCCGCAGATTGCCAGGTGGTCACCAGATCCGTGGGGTAGGGATGAATCGCCATGTGGCCATAACGCCCGCGCACCGGCGTGTACTCGCGGACCACCACACGCGCATCGACAATCACGGCACCGCGTTCATCAATCAGCAGTGGATTGATGTCCAGCTCTTCAATCCACGGCAGCTCACAGACCATCTCCGACACCCGCAGCAGCACCGATTCCAGTGCCGCAAAATCGACGGGCGGCATTTTACGGAACGGTCCCAGCAGTTTTGATACACGAGTGCCGCGGATCAGTTCCGCAACCAGGTAGGCATTCAGCGGCGGCAGCGCCACGGCGCGGTCCCGATGAACTTCCACCGCGACACCGCCGGCGCCAAACGCGATCGCCGGTCCGAACACCGGGTCACGAATCACGCCGATCATCAGTTCACGGCCGTTGGGGCGCAGCACCATCGTCTCCACCACAACACCGGTGATCAGCGCCTGCGGCCGAAGGCGCGTCGCATCATTGACGATCTGCTGGTACGCGGCGCGCACCGCCTGCGCGTCACGCAGGTTGAGCGCCACGCCGCCAACGTCGGTCTTGTGGGTGATGTCCGGTGAATTGATCTTCAGCACCACCGGATAGCCGAGTTCACCGGCAATCCGCACGGCTTCATCGGCGCTGGCCGCAGCAATCGTTTTCGCCACCGCCATGCCAAACGCCGTCAGCAGGGCTTTCGCTTCTATTTCATTGAGCAGCGTGCGTTTTTCGGCCAGTACTGCCTCGATAATCTGCCGCGCTGCAGCCACATCCGGCGGCGACTGCATCACCAGCGGACCAGGCACCTGCAACAAGGCCTGCTGATTGCGATAAAAAGCAGACAGATGCGCGAACATCTCGACCGCCGGGTCGGGGGTGCGAAATACCGGGATGCCAGCTTCGGCAAAACGTTTGCGGCCGGCGGCCACTTCCGCTTCACCCATCCAGCAGGCCAGCACCGGCTTTGAACGACCGCGCGCGACTTCGATCACCGCGTCAGCCACTGCCGTCGGCTCGGTCATCGCCTGCGGTGTCAACACCACCAGCGCACCGTCGACGTTTTCATCGTCGAGACAGGCTGCCACAGCAACGCGATAACGCGCGGCATCGGCATCACCGATCAGGTCCACCGGATTGCCATGCGACCAGTTCGCCGGCAGCGCACCCTGCAAAACCTGCAATGTAGCCACCGAGAGTTCCGCCAGCGGCAAACCGAGATCGGCGGCACGATCCGCTGCCATCACGCCGGGCCCGCCGCCATTGGTGATGATCACCAGCCGGTCACCGCGCGGCCGCACATGGGCCGACAACGCCTGCGCCGCCGCCACCAGCTGGCCGATGGTGGTCACCCGCACCACGCCGGCACGACGCACCGCCGCGTCGAACACGTCGTCCGCACCGACGATGGCGCCGGTATGCGACACCGCAGCGCGCGACCCCACAGGGTGCCGCCCCACTTTCATCAGGATCACCGGCTTCACCCGCGCTGCGGCACGCAGGCTGGAAAAAAACCGCCGCGCATCACGCACGCCCTCAATGTAGAGCAGGATGTGCTCGGTGCGCGGGTCGTTGACCAGATAGTCGATGATTTCACCGAAATCGACATCGCGCGAACCGCCCATCGAGATCACGCTGGAAAAACCCACCTTGTTCGGCCGCGCCCAGTCGACCATCGCCGTGCACACCGCGCCTGATTGCGACACCAGTGCCAGCGCGCCGGGCAGCGCATTGCCGCGCGCGAATGTCGCGTTAAGACCGATGTCGGGGCGCATGATACCCAGGCAATTGGGGCCAATCACGCGCACGCCGTAGCGCCGCGCATTGTCCAGCGCGGCGCGTTCCAGCCGCGCCCCGGCAACCCCTGCTTCGGCAAATCCCGCCGTGATGATGACCGCCGCACGCACGCCGGCCAGCCCGCACTCCACCATCAATTGCGGCACGCTTTCCGGTGGCGTCGCAATAACCGCCAGGTCCATGCGTTGCGGTACTTTGCCGATGGACGGAAAGCACGGCACGCCCTGCACACTGCTGCGTTTGGGATTGACCGCAAACAATGCGCCGCGGTACTGCGCTGCGCGCATGTTCGCCACCAGCACCGCGCCGATAGCCCCGGCACGTTCGCTGGCACCGATGATCGCCACCGAGGCGGGCTCGAACAGGGGCCTCAGATAATGATGATCAGACAGATTTGAGGTCATTTAACGGGCGGCCATCCTGCCCTGTATCGGTCGATAAACCCGGCACGGGGCGGTAAAATACCATCAGGCATTCACCATAACACCCCAAAACCATAAAACTGTGATCACAGTCACCATCAACGGCGAATCCCGGGCTTTTGCCCACGCCCCGACCTGCTCCGACCTGATCAATGAACTGCGACTGGCCGGCAAACGCATCGCCATGGAACGCAACGGCGAAATCGTGCCGCGAAGCCAGTTCGGTGACTGCCTGCTGCAGAATGGCGATCGCTTGGAAATCGTCGCCGCAGTCGGCGGCGGCTGAATACCCCCTTCACTCCTTACTCCGCAATCCTCAATCCTCAATCCTGCCTCATGAAACCACACGAAAACCTCGATCCGCTGGTCATCGCCGGCAAATCCTACGCCTCCCGGCTGCTGATCGGCACCGGCAAGTACAGGGATTTCGCCGAAACACGGGCTGCCATTGATGCCAGTGGCGCGCAGATTGTCACCGTCGCGATCCGTCGCACCAACATCGGCCAGAACCCGAACGAGCCCAGCCTGCTCGACGCGGTGCCGGCGGCGCAATTCACGCTGCTGCCCAACACCGCCGGCTGTTACACCGCGGATGACGCAGTGCGCACGCTGCGCCTTGCGCGCGAACTGCTCGACGGCCACGACCTGGTCAAGCTGGAAGTGCTGGGGGATCCGAAAACGCTGTACCCGAATGTCGTGGAAACCATCGTCGCGGCAAAAACGCTGGTGAAAGACGGCTTCAAGGTCATGGTCTACACGTCCGACGATCCAATCATCGCCAAACAGCTCGAGGAAATCGGCTGTGTCGCAGTGATGCCTCTGGCCTCGCTGATCGGTTCCGGCATGGGCATTTTGAATCCGTGGAACCTGCAGATCATCATCGACAACGCCAGGGTGCCGATCGTCGTTGATGCCGGCGTCGGCACCGCTTCCGACGCCGCGATTGCGATGGAGCTCGGCTGCGATGCGGTGCTGATGAACACCGCAATCGCCGCAGCGAAAGATCCGGTACTGATGGCCACGGCGATGAAACAGGCGGTCATCGCCGGGCGCAACGCCTGGCGCGCCGGGCGCATGCCGAAAAAACTCTATTCCGCCGCGCCGAGCTCGCCGACCAGCGGACTCATAGGCAAAAACTGAGCGGCAAAACCAACCACAGTCACGCCCCTCGACTGTCAACCCAATGAGCGCAGAACATCCCCACGGGCCGATCCGCAGCTATGTGCTGCGCCAGGGCCGCGTCTCCAACGCGCAGCGCCGCGCGCACGATACGCTGCTGCCGCGCTTGGGCATTCCGTATGCGGATGCGCCGCTGGATCTTGCCGCGATGTTCGCGCGCAACGCACCACACATCCTCGAAATCGGCTGCGGCATGGGCGAAACCACGGTGGCTATTGCCGCAGCACACCCGCAGCAGGATTACATCGGGATTGAAGTGCACACGCCCGGCGTCGGCAGCCTGCTCAAACAAATCGATGAACTGAACCTGAGCAACGTGCGCGTGATTCAGCATGATGCTGTGGCCGTGCTGGAAAACATGATTGCGCCGGCGAGTCTTGACGGCATGCTTATCTATTTCCCCGATCCGTGGCCAAAAAAACGCCAGCAGAAACGGCGGTTGATTCAGCCCGCGTTTGTGGCACTCGCCGCCTCGCGCCTGAAGCCGGGTGCTTATCTGCATGCAGCAACAGACTGGCAGGAATACGCCGAGCAGATCCTCACTGTGCTCAGCGCCGAGCCGACGCTGGCTAATACCGCGGCGGGTTACGCGGAACGTCCGGCGTGGCGCCCACAGACCAAGTTCGAAACCCGCGGCCTGAAACTCGGCCACGGCGTATGGGACATCGTGTTTCTCAAGCGCGCATAAAAAAAACAAAACGGCAGCCCGCGGGCTGCCGTTCATGAAGCAACAACGCTTACTGGATGCCGCCGATGCCGGCCTCCTTGATCAGCTTGCCCCAGATCTCATTCTCAGACGCCAGGAACGCCGCGAATTGCTGCGGGTTGCTGTGCACGGCTTCCACGCCCAGCGCGCCCAGCCTTTCCTTGACGGTGCTGTCAGCCAGTGCCCGACCGAGATCGGTCGACACCTTGTCCACCATCGGCTTCGACACACCGGCCGGGAACAGAATACCCCACCAGTTGGCTGCAGCAAAACCCTTGATGCCTTCTTCCGCCAGCGTCGGCAGCTCGGGCGTGAACGGTGTGCGCTGTGCGCTGGTCACCGCCAGCGCGCGCAACTTGCCGGCCTTGATGTTGGCCATCACCGGCTGTGCATCCGAGAACATCATCATGATATGTCCCCCCTGCACCGCGGCAATCGAGAACACGCCGCCCTGATAGGGCACGGTGACCACGTCCACCTTGGCGAGACGCTTGAACATTTCACCGGCCAGGTGCGACATGCTGCCCGCGCCACTGGTGGCGTAAGTCATGACGCCAGGGTTCTTTTTCGCCAGCGCAACCAGCTCCTTGACGTTTTTGACCGGCAGCGTCACCGGCACCACCAGAATATTCGCCGCGCGGGTGATCTGCGACACCGGCGCAAAGTCCTTGGCCACGTTGTATTTGACGGGGCTCATCAGCGGATTGGCGGTTACCGGACCAAAGTTGCCGAGCAGGAAGGTGTAACCATCCGGGGCCTGTTTGGCCGCGTACTCCATGCCGACCGCGCCGGCCGCACCGGGGCGCGACTCGACCAGCACCTGCTGGCCCCAGTACTCCGTCAGCTTGACGCCGATGATGCGCGCCATCGCGTCCGAGCTGCCGCCGGCCGGGTAGGTGACAACAAAGCGCACCGGTTTGGCGGGATACGCCTGGGCCTGAGCTACGCCACTCGCCAGTGCAGTTACGACAACAAAGGACGCAATAACGCTGTGTTTAATGCTGTTCATGCAATCTCCTCCAGGACAGTAAGCTGGTTTTAAAACCGGTTATTTGCGCGCTTTTCTTACGCGATTTTTACGTGATTTTTACGTTATACCCGCCACTTCGATACAACGATCAGCCTATTCTAGCCCCGCAATGCCGAAACGCAATGGGCGGAATGCGGGTCGGCGGGACAATATATTCAAGGCAGAAACAACTGCATCAGGTCATTCAGGAAGCGCCGGCCCAATGGCGTCGGCACCGCGCGCTGATAATCCCGGGTCAGCAGACCACGGCTTTCGGCTTTATCGAGTGTCGGCAGGATGTGCGTCAACTCCAATCCGGTTCGCGCGGCGAACAAGGACAGCTCGAAACCCTGATTCAGGCGCAGCGCGTTCATCATGAATTCGCCCGGAAGTTCGGCCACCGTGATGTCACGCGATTCGGGGATCACCGCGCCGGCGGCGGCCTGCGCCAGATAGGTTTTCGGCTGACGCGCGCGGGACTCACGTAAACATTTGTTTTTAAACGATATTTTACTGTGCGCGCCAGCGCCGATACCGAGGTAATCGCCGAACATCCAGTAATTCATGTTGTGCTTGCTGCGCCGGCCAGCGCGGGCAAAGGCGGAGGTTTCATAGTGCTCATACCCGGCACCGGCCAGTTGCGCCTCCAGCGCGTCCTGCATTTCCGCAGCGGTGTCGTCATCAGGCAGCGCCGGCGGATAACGATGGAAATACGTATTCGGTTCCAGCGTCAGATGGTATGCACTCAGATGCTGTGGTGCGTAAGCGATTGCTGCCGCAATGTCAGCGGCCGCTTCATCCGGCGTCTGTCCGGGCAGTGCATACATCAAATCGAGGTTGACGTTATCGAAGGCACGCAATGCAAGTTCAGCAGCACGGCGCGCTTCCGCTGCGTCGTGGATGCGGCCCAGTGCCTTGAGATGCCGGTCATTGAAACTCTGGATGCCCAGCGACAACCGGTTGATGCCGGCGGCGCGAAAGCCGGCGAATTTTTCTGCTTCTACAGTGCCGGGATTCGCTTCCAGTGTTACTTCGGCATCGGCGGCCAGCGGCAGTCGCGCGCGCACACCTGCGAGCAGTGCGTCCAACGCACGCACCGAGATCAAACTGGGCGTGCCGCCGCCGATGAACACGGTCAGCACCGGCCGGCCCCAGACCCGCGGCAATGCCGCCTCGAGGTCAAGCAGCAGCGCCGCGACGTATTCATCCTCGGGCAGCTCGCCGCGCGCTTCGTGTGAATTGAAATCGCAATACGGGCATTTGCGCACGCACCACGGGATATGGATGTATAGCGACAACGGCGGCAGTGTTTGGAACTGCAGTGATGAGTGATGAGTGATGAGCGATGAGCGGGTCATGGCACGCTTGCGCTATGCCCGGGACAGCGTGCGCAGGCGTTCGACCAGGATCGCCAGTGCCCGGCCGCGGTGGCTGACGCGATTTTTTTCTGCGGGCAGCAATTCGGCGCCGGTCCTGCCGAACTCCGGAATCAGAAACAGCGGATCGTAACCAAAACCGCCCTGCCCGCGCGGCGCCTTGAGTATTTCACCATGCCATTCCGCCTCGGCGATCAGCGGCTGCGGATCATCAGCGCGGCGCACCAGCACGATCACGCAGTAATAGTGCGCGCGGCGATCGCTGACATTCGCCAGCGCCTGCAGCAGTTTGTCGTTGTTGCGCCGGTCCTGGTCATCGCGCGGTGCGGCGCCCGTGGTTTCCGCATAACGCGCGGAATGCACACCGGGTTCGCCGCCCAGCGCGTGCACGCAGACGCCGGAATCATCCGCCAGCGCCGGCAATCCGGTGACGCGGCTGGCATGGCGCGCCTTGGTCAGCGCGTTTTCAATAAAGGTTCCGTACGGCTCTTCGGCTGCGCTGACACCGAGCGACCCTTGCGGCACGACTTCCATCGCCAATGGTGCAAGAATTGTACTGATCTCGCGCAGCTTGCCGGGATTATTCGATGCGATGACGAGTTTGTTCACGCCAGCGCTGCGCGTTGCGCCGCCACCAGCTGCCCGATGCCGCGTTGCGCCAGGTCGAGCATGGACTGCATTTCGGAACGGCTGAATGGCGCGCCTTCCGCCGTACCCTGAATTTCGATCATGCCGCCGCCTTCGGTCATCACCACATTCATGTCGGTGTCGCAGGTGGAATCCTCGGCATAGTCGAGGTCCAGCACCGGCACCCCCTGGTAGACACCGACCGATACCGCGGCCACAGCCTCACGGATCGGTGACGCCGCCAGACGTTTTTCGCGGATCAGGAAATTCACCGCGTCGGCGAGCGCGACATACGCGCCGGTGATGCTTGCCGTACGCGTGCCGCCATCAGCCTGCAGCACATCGCAGTCGAGGTGGATGGTGCGGGGGCCGAGCCGCTCGAGGCTCACCACCGCGCGCAGCGAACGCCCGATCAGGCGCTGGATTTCCTGGGTGCGGCCCGATTGTTTGCCGCGCGCCGCTTCACGGTCGGTGCGCGTGTTGGTCGAGCGCGGCAACATGCCGTATTCGGCAGTGACCCAACCGCGTTCGGTGCCGCGCAGGTGTGGCGGCTGTTTTTCGAGCACGCTCGCCGTGCACAGCACCTTGGTGGCGCCGAATTCGATCAGTACGGAACCTTCGGCATGGCAGGTGAAATTGCGGGTGATGCGGATGGCGCGAAGCTCATCCGGTTTACGCAGACTGGGTCGCACGATATTCCTTCGATATGCTATGTTTCACGGATTCCCATTATAAAGCTCCCGCCATGATCCACAGCATGACCGGTTACGCCACCGCCTCGCGCGAGCTGCCCTGGGGGGCCGTCAGTGTCGAACTGCGCTCGGTCAACCACCGCTATCTTGATGTTTCGTTCCGCGTGCCGGATGAACTGCGGCAGGCCGAGCAGGCCCTGCGCGAAACCATCTCGGGCGCGATGACCCGCGGCAAAATCGAATGCCGGGTCTCCTACGCGCTGCGCAGCAGCTCGGAGGGCGGCACGGAACTCGACACCACGCTGCTCGCGCAGGTGCTGGAACTCAATGCGCGCGCGCGCGCAGCACTCCCTGAAGCACGCCCGCTGGGCGTGGCCGATATCCTGCGCTGGCCCGGCATGCTCGGTGCCGACGACCTGCCCGGCGATGAATTGCGCGCAACCGCGGGCGAACTGCTGCGTGAGGCGCTGCGTGAATTCACCGCAGCACGCGCACGAGAAGGCGCGAAGCTGGCGGCGGTGATCCTGGAGCGCGCCACGGAAATGCGCAGCCGCATCGCGGTCGTGCAGCCGCGCATTCCGTCGATCATCGCCGCCTTCCAGGAAAAACTGAACGCGCGGCTGAAGGAAGCACTGGTATCCGCCGACGACGAACGGGTGCGCCAGGAAATCGCGCTGTTCATCAACAAGATCGACGTCGACGAGGAACTGTCGCGGCTGGCGACCCACCTCGACGAACTGCAGCGCATCCTCGGCAAGGGCGGCGCCTCGGGCAAACGGCTCGATTTCCTG
The DNA here is from genome assembly GCA_043752435.1 of Betaproteobacteria bacterium. GTDB lineage: Bacteria > Pseudomonadota > Gammaproteobacteria > Burkholderiales > SG8-41. Next base: position 1,194 of record JAYUYQ010000210.1, on the reverse strand, counting down.
ATGCAGGAACTCAACCGCGAAGCCAACACGCTGGGCTCGAAATCCGCAGACATTGAGGTGACCCGGGTGGCGATGGACCTCAAACTGCTGATTGAGCAGATGCGCGAACAGATTCAGAACATCGAGTAGGCGGCAAGCAGCGCATCGGCACTTCACACTTCACCGTTTACCCTTCATCTTCATCCTTCACCCTTCACCCTTCACGTACTCTATGAGCGGCAATCTCTACATCGTCAGCGCGCCCTCCGGTGCCGGTAAAACCAGCCTGGTGTCGGCGCTGCTCGAAGCCGACCCGCAGATCCGGAAATCGGTGTCTTTCACCACGCGGCCGCCGCGGCCCGGCGAGGTCAACGGCAGCCATTATCATTTTGTTGCCGCCGCCGAGTTTGAACGCATGGCCGAGGCCCGCGGTTTTCTCGAATCGGCGCTGGTGCATGACAACCGTTACGGCACGTCGCGAAAATGGGTAGAAGAGCAGATGGCGGCCGATGTCGACATCGTGCTTGAAATCGACTGGCAGGGCGCCGCCCAGGTGCGCAAACTGATGCCGGCTGCCATCACCATTTTCATCCTGCCCCCCTCGTTCGAGGCCCTGCTGCAGCGCCTGAATGCCCGCGGCCAGGATCCTGCGGAAACCATCGCCCGGCGGCTGGCCAATGCGCGCGTGGAAATCGCCCACGTTACGGACTTCGACTATGTTATTATCAACACAGATTTCCAGACGGCGGCAACTGATCTGCAGGATGTAGTTCGCGCCGAGCGTCTGCGCACCCCGCGCCAGCTCAACCGGCATACCACACTGATCAACCAACTCCAGCAGGAATAACATGGCCCGCATTACTGTAGACGACTGCATAAAAATCATTCCCAACCGTTTCGACATGACGCTGGCGGCCACTTACCGCGCCCGGCAACTGGCGAACGGCGCCCAGACGATGATCGACGCAACCCGCGACAAACCGACCGTCATTGCACTGCGCGAACTCGCGGCGGGAAAATACGGCGCGGATATCCTCAACAAAAGCCCGACGTAACAGGCCTGCGCCCGCGGCTGGGGCAAGGCGCCTGACTGTGAACGGCAGACTCCACCGGACGCATGACCGCCTCAGCCCGCCCCATTGTCGTCGCACTGCCCACCGCTTCCGCGCTGTTCAAGGAGTGGTCGGGATACCTGAAGCCGGAAGACCTGGCGCA